>JBFHGY010000015.1:0-16042 GCA_041582905.1 Crocinitomicaceae bacterium
CCAAAGCATCTTCGATTTCTTCATCCAATGAACGACTTTCTGAAGCCATTTCTCCGTAAGACTCAGCCAATGCTTCTTCTTGCGCCACTTTCTCTTTCATGCGCTCAAGCATTTGTACCGTAGAATCTGAATCGATTCCCGCCAAATCTTTGTTGATTTCCTTCTGAGCTTTGCTCACTTTCGCTCTCGCTTTTAGTGTTTTTAGCTCGCTTTCGTACTTCGAAATGTTCTTTTTAAGATCGTCGATGTTGTTTTTCAGTTTGTCTGCGTTTTGCTCGTAGTACAACTGATTTTTCTTCGCCAAGGCTGCATGACCTTCATTCTCTTTCTTCTTCAAAAGCGCTTCAGCTGCCAGGCGATCACCTTCTGCTGCATCCATTTCTCCAGCCGCTGCTTTTTTCAAAAGCAAAGTAGCCTTCATTTCGTAATCAGCCGCTTTCTTCTCGTAATCTTCTACCTCACCTTTTGATCGGATTCCCATTGCTTTTACTTCAGCCATGGCCACCAATGCTTTTTCGAGATTTCCTTTCAAATCACGGATTCCTTGCTCCGTCATTTTTACTGGATCTTCCAATTTATCTAATGCGGAATGTGCTTCTGCTTTTCCAATTCTAAATAGTCGTTTTAACCAAGCCCACATAATTTTTCTTTTTCGTAGTTAAGTTTAATTTAAGTCATTGATTTTATGTACAAAACCAACAGCATCTTCCTCAAGCTGAGCTCGAATCGCTTTGAACCCCGCCTTATCTTTTGTTGTTCGGATTTTTGACATCATTGAATCGTGGTACTCCACTACTTCGTCCATCAATTTATCCGCTGCTTCGGCGTTCTTGCTCATATTTTCAACGTGGTAATCGCATTCATCCATGATGTCGTACACCATTTCTTTTACCACTTTTTTTAATTCTCGTTTACTGGCCATTATTGTATTGAGTTTGAGCGTTAAATATAATTAATTATTTCGCGAAGTGGCGGTGAAGCTCAAAGTTTCGATCATCCGACGATTTTTGGAGGTATTCCGCATCGATTAAATGTCTCTACGCTTGATCACCCAATAGCTGATAAGGACAAAACACGTGATGTAGAATATGGCGAATATTGCACTCCATCCTTGACCAAGAATGAACTGATCAGGAATGGGTTGTCCGTCCATTGTTGGATCTACCATTTCGAAAAAGGGATTTCGAATAAGGTTACTGAACGTCTTTAGTGGAAAAAATTGAGAATATTCTCGGGCTACTGCCAATCCAATCAAACTCTCAATGAAGGTTGAGAAGATATAGAGGATAATTGCAAGGGCCTGCATTCTAACCATACTTGCAAAGAAGAATGCAAACGAAAAGTAGCCCAAGGTCGTTAAGAAGTAGGCTCCAATCTGCTCCAAACCGTTGAACATATCCCCTGGATTTTCTGAATAAATCAACCCAAAAATCCATCCGACCAAAGCAACATACAAAGTAATAGCTACCGAAAACAAGAAAACAATTCCGAATTTTGCAAAGATTACGTCTCGCTTACTCAGACCATCAATCACATTTTGACGTTGTGTTTTGTATTTAATCTCGTTTGAAGTAAACACCATGATGATCACTCCCACCAAGAGATTGAACCAAGAGGCAATATAGGCTACGAAGTTGTAACTATTCGGAAACTCATAAATGTAATCAGGCATCGAAAATGGCCCTACTTCAATAAATCTCAAGCAAAAATAGATCAATGGTACCGTGACCGCATAGATGATCAGAATTACCTTCATGGTAACCAATCGTCTGAGCTTCATCCATTCTATAGCAATTAGGTTTTTCATACGTTTATTTTTTCTGCGAAGAAAAGTGGAGCATTCATTCTGCTTCCTCTTTACTGCATTAAGAATTTTTGATTATTTCTAAAAATTGATTTTCTAAGCTTTCGCTGAACACACTGAGTTGATTCAAAACTATTCCATGATCGAAGAAGAATTTATTCATGTCGGCAGCCGTTGTTTCTCTTGTACAGCGAATGATGAGAGAATCTTCTCCTTCTTTATAGATAGAATAATTCGGAGCTTCATTGATGATGGATTTCACCTTAGACATCTCCTCTGCTCCTACTTTGATCAATCGAACATCTTGGTTTCCGATCAAGGCATCAATTGTTGAGACTTGCAATAATTTTCCATCCCGAAGAATGGCGGCATGTGTACACACTTTTTGAATTTCGTCTAGAATATGTGATGCAATCACGATGGTTTTCCCACTTTTCCCTATTCGAATGATCAATTCGCGAATTTCAGCAATACCTTGTGGATCAAGTCCATTAGTTGGCTCATCCAGAACCAATACTTCAGGATCTCCTAGTAAGGTGGCTCCGATCGCTAATCGTTGTTTCATTCCCAATGAAAAGGTCTTGAACTTCGAATCGCTGCGATTGCTCAACCCAACAATTTTCAATACGCGATCGATCGTTTCTTTCGGAGAATCAATCCCTTTGATTTTTGCGACCACCTCTAAATTTTGCCACGCCGTTAAATACGGGTAGAAATTTGGTGTCTCCAAAAGAGAGCCAATACGCCTTCTATTTTCGTCTTTTTGTCCATTGTCAAACCAGGAAAACTCTCCTCCGGAAGGGCGAATTACCCCCATTAGCATTCCTAAGGTTGTTGTTTTTCCGCTTCCATTTGGTCCTAGAAGTCCAAAAACCATTTCTTGCTCTACATCAAAGCTGATGCTTTTCACAGCAGCGAAGTCTTTGTAGTTTTTCGATAAGCCTTTAATGCTTAGTACTTTTTCAGCCACAGTCGTAATTTTTCACCAAGATAATATGGAGAATTGAGTAACAGGTAGAAAAAGGACAAACGGCAGTTTAGAATGACCGACGACCAATTCTAGGTGATCGTTTTAGCTCCAAACGTACACTTCATTTTACAAAACCCGTATTTCTACCTAACTAAAACTGTTATGATCCCATTATGTTTGTAACACACATCTAATCATTAAACAAGAAATTATGTCAGAAACGATCAAACAGTTTAGCTTAACACTCGACGAGGTACTGAAGGGAACAGCTGTATTGGAGAATCCTTCTTGTGAGTTTTCTTATCACTGGGACTTTGAAAAAAATACGGGACTCGCTCTATTGAACTCTATCAATGGAACACATGTGAACATTACTTTGCACCCATTGGGTATTGCAGGACAATTGGATTTCATGTCAGACATGGACCCAACGGTGTACGTGGTGAAAGCTTCAGACAATCCTGATATTATTGGAACGATCAACGTTACGATTAACCGCGTAATTCTAGATATGGATTCAAAAGGAGAAAACCCAAAGGCAGCGATTATGTTTGGAACTGATGGAGATACGCTTCAAGCCTCTTCTGGTTTCAGCGAAGGAAGTGCTGCAAAAGAATTGCCTCCTGCAACAATTGAACAACAACAATAACTTTTAGTAAGAATAGATTTTTTTGGTTAACGAAACGCCCTGATCCTCTTGGTTATTTTGAGTCGGGGCGTTTTTATTTCTCTATTTTTTTTGGATTTCCCACAAGGCTCTTGCGAAGGCTGAAGCTCTTACACTATTCTTGTTGCGTCGAAAATCAATATTTGTGAAGTAAATCATTGGTAACTTGTTGCGAACCTATGTGTAAACCCTAACCTAGGCATCAAAAAATAAAGGTGCCCTGCAACGAGGACACCTTTTAAGAAAGACGAATAGTTCTAGTAGCCGTTAATGACTCACAATCAGTTTTCGGCTTTCTATCATCTGATTTCTTTGAATAAATTTCACAAAATAAGCACCCGACTGTGCATTTGTCAGATCAATCGCATTGATTCTACTTTCATTTGTTGCGACTCGTTGAATCTCTCTTCCACTCAAATCGACGATACTAATTTCATCAATATCTTCGGTGGAGCGAATGCTTACCATTCCATTCGTCGGATTCGGGTAAACTTCAAACGATTCGTCCGATAAAGAAGTTATTACTTCACTATCTTCTTCCACTGAGACATAACTTTTAGGCTGTGCACCCGATAAGCAGACTCCACCAACATTTCCGATTGCAGCCAGGTAATAACTACCTTCTGAGGCCTTGAATCCTGGTTTGAGAATTACCGCATCCCGTGCAATCATGCGGACATCTGAATTATTTTGAACTTCAACAGAACCGCTCGTTGTCAATTTGGTTCCACTATGGACATCTGTCCCCTGGGAAACACTCGAAATCAAATATTCTTGATAGCTATTGACATTTACGAAAGGAGATCCTTGTAAATCTGATGCATCGTGATTGTTGAAATAGGTATACAGCGCCTGTACAACGGTTGCAACATTTCCAGATCCAACGGAAGATTTATTCGTTAAAATAACAATCCCATTCCGAGAGTTTGGAGACATGTTGAAATAACATGCTGAACCTTCCTGCCCTCCGTTTTTTCCGAGTACCGTTGCCCCGTTCTCCACATACACGTCGTTCATCATCGTACCACGTAGAATGGCTTCTGTGCCCGGTTGATTGTATAAGTTACCATTTACGTATCCACGAATAAACTGAGCGATATCAATTGCAGAGCAAATGTATCCTCCTCCAGGCGCCTTGTAGGCAATGCTTCCCGGATTGTTGATGATCGATCCCCCATTGTACAATTCAGCACGATCTGGGTAGTCACCATACAACCACTGGTATTCTATTTGGTAGGTTTGCATCTTCAATGGAACCGCGATATTTTCCATGATCATTTCCTGATATGGTCTCCCAGTATATGCTGATACACATGCTCCCAACGCCATGTACCCGAATGTTGAGTAATTGAACCCTCCTTGAGTGGTAGCTGCTGTATTTTGAATAATATCCAGTGATCGTCGTGCATCGTATACAGGATAGAAATCTTCAAAATTTGCCGCTAGGGTTTGATTCCAGTTTTGGTATTGATCCATTCCACTTGTGTGATTCATTAGCATTCTAACGGTTGCTCCTGGATTATTTTGTGCCCAGGCCCAATCGGGAAGGTATGTGACAACTGCGCTGTCAATATCGAAGTCCGTAGACTCGTGAAGTTGCAGGGCGAGAACTGAAGTCATCGGTTTACAGATTGATGCTGTTCTAAACAAGGTACATTCAGTTGCGTTCACTCCGGTATCTGCCGTTCCGTATCCTTTGAGGTAGGCAATCTGTCCGTCGATTACGATACCTACCGAAACGCCAACGGGCGTATTTTGATCTACAATGGCTTGTAAGCTCGCATCTACATTGGACGCGTCAGTACTGTTCAACCGAGAGAATTGTGCATTACTGCAAAATACCACGAGGAGGAGACAGTACATCGTTATGATTAAATTTTTCATGACGTCTGTTTTTAACTGATTAATTACTGCTTCAATGTTTGCACCTCCGCTTTAAGTGCGTCATTTTGCTTTTTCATGTCAATTACATACAGTGTCAATTCCTCTATTTTCTGTAATAAAACGGCCTCCATTTCTCCAACAGTTACACCGTTTTCGGCAACATCTTCTGCTGATGGAACATCTGGAAGGTGACCATTGTCTTGAATGTATGATTCAACTTCTTCTAACGAACGGAGCTTGTAATCACTTTCAAATACGAAATCCGCCCAACCTGTTTCCACTACGATCTCCTTTGCACGAATTTTACCATTCACATGCAATTTGTACGTACTGCTCAATGCAGAATTACTTGTCGTTCCAATTCCAACATTTTGACCATTTCTACTCACGACAAAAATATCGCTATTGTTCCCTGTTAGCTTCGTACCCAACACCAACTGATTGGCAGAACCATCCCAGCGAAGGTAACCTCCACCATCGTATGACCCTGACGAGTATTCTAACAGTTCAATTGCTGCAGCATTACTTGAATTATTCCCTGATCCGTCGCGAAGGATGAATTTGGGGTCATTGTCCTCAACAACTAATCGCTCATTGGCATTCTCGGTACCGATTCCAACATTTCGCGAGTTTCGTTCAATGCTCAATGCAATTCCCTTGTTTGTTCCAGTATATGTTCCCAATTGGAAATCATTAGAACTTCCGTTGTACTTCATGAATCCTCCCATAAGTGTTGATCCTTTTTCAAGGAAACGGATTTCTCCTGAATTTGAAGACCCGTATACGTTATTTTCTCTTAGAGAAAGAGTCGTTCCATCTGCATCATCCGATAAGTGCATGATACTCTTAGCGAAGATATCGAACTGGTCATCTGAACCTAATACATTCGTATTTGCTAGCCATGCATACGATCCATTCGTTTTATGGTAAAATGTGTTATTTCCAACTCCCAATCCATACATGTTGGTAGCACCGATGCGATTTCCATACAGCGAAATTTTATCTCCTGTTGTGGAATTAAAGTAAATATCTGAAGGGGGCAACCCATTTACTAACCAAGTTTGGGCATCTACTTGACTTGCAGCGATTAATCCGAATGCTAAAAGCATCCCTTTCTTCATTACTCCCGTGATAAATTTTGAATTTTTCATTGTGATTTTGTTTAAGTTATGGAGCAAATATGGGCCAATGAAAACGATAAAAAAACGGGAAACAAGTATCCAACAGGTATCACCTAGAATTTGGTAGAACGTAATTAGAATTCAGAAACTACAATTTTGAAAGTGCGCTCAAAACCTCATCTTTTCTGGAACGAGAAATGGCAACATGATGGTCGTCAGACATAACCAAAACACCTCCATCTCTGCGAATGTATTTCTTTACCAAGTGAATATTGATAAGGTGTGATTGGTGCGTTCTGATAAAATCATATTCGCTCAAGAGTTCATCATATTCTTTAAGTGTTCGAGTAACAAGAATGTGCTCTCCGCTTGTTAAATAGATATGGGTGTAATTACTATCTCCCTCACATCGAATGATTTCGGAAACTGGTGTATAGATTAATTGATCAGCCGTTGGCAGCGCTATTTTCTTTACGGAACTATTGGGTAGCGCGTTATTTTCGATAAGATTAGCGAGCCCCTTTGTCGAAGTTGAATGGTTTAGACCTTGATCTGAAACTTTCTTTACTGCAGATTGAAGTTCCAGAATATTGATAGGTTTTAGCAAGTAGTCGACTGCTGAAAAACGAAAAGCCTTGATCGCGTAATTATCATACGCAGTAGCAAAAATGACCGAAAATTCGATGGTACCTAACATTTCCAAAAGCTCAAACCCTGTTCCTCCTGGCATCTGGATATCCAGAAATAGTAAATCGGGCTTCACTTCTCGAATCAACAAGAATCCTTCTGTTGCATTCTTTGCTTGTCCCACAACTTCTACTTCCTTACAGTAACTCTCTAGAAGACTTATCAAATTGACCCGATTGTTCTCTTCATCATCAATTACTATTGTTCTGATCTTCTTACTCATGCTTCGTGTTCAATTGGTATGCGTATGATTACTCTCGTTCCTTCTCCTGATTGTGGATCTAAATCTTCAATTTGAATAGGTCGCTCCCCATAGTCCTTGACAAGAACGTTCAATCTTTCTTGACTTAACTGGGTGCCATAAGATTGACCTTTGTAGTTATTGGTTTGAGTTCTTTTTGCCGCTTCGGTTCTTCCTACTCCATTGTCTTCTACAATACACACAAGTTCATTCTCATCTGTTTTCAAATTCAAGGTAAGCATTCCATTTTTCTCACTATTTCTTATTCCATGATGAATGGCATTCTCAATAAATGGCTGAAACAATAAAGACGGAATTTCTATGTTTAACGCATCTACGGACGCATCAACATTAAACTGATAATCAAAGGGAAACCTCAATCTTTCCAGTTCGATGTACAATTCTAAGGTTTCCAATTCGGCCTGTACCGAAATCTGTTTTAAATCCGAAAATTCAAGAATCTTGCGTAGCAGCATTGCAAATTTTGACAAGTATAAATTCGCTCCATGCTTATCGTTCTTGTTGATCAACCCTTGAATTGAGTTCAAAGCGTTGTAGATGAAATGTGGGTTCATTTGTGATTGCATCGCTTTCATTTCAAGCTCTGAAACTTTATGTGTGAATTTGGAACGCTGGTTTTGTTGTTTAGATCGAAACAGGAAAAAGAGCATAATAATCAGCAATACGGATGATATAATGACGACATTTCTAAAAAGTAAGGCATCACTCGCTTTCTTGCGTTCGTACTGCATTTCCAGCGATTTTAATTCCCCTTCTGCTTTTAGGCTAGCTATTTCTGTCTTTTTTCTGTCAAATGAGTACAATGCTTCTCGCTTCATCATCATTTCTGTACTTCTCGCGGATTCGACACTGTCTTTGTGATTCAAAGAAATTTCATACAACTCTGAAGACTTGGAATAATTCCCCAACTTCTGATGAACTTTTGCCAATTGCTCTGATGCTTTTAGCTTTAAAATAAAACTGTTGGTCTCCTCAACATCTCTATACGCCATCGTTCCCCACTTCAAAGCACTTTGATAATTTTTCTCTTCCAAAGAATAAAAACACAATGAATTCAAGGCTCTAACTCTCTTCCCAATATCTTCACTTTGCTCCGAATAGCTCAAGGCATCCTTGGACAATTCAATCGCTTTTGGGAGATTACCTAACATGTGATAAATATCCGCTTCCGTAAGCAATCCCGATACAAGCGTTGAATAATCTCCAATTTGAATCCATAATTCCTGTGCTTTTTTCACATAAATCAGAGCAGAATCGAATTGAGCCACTTTCGCGAATGTACCCGACAAATTGTGGTACGCCATCGTCATTGACTTATACATCTTTAACTTTTGGTATGACGAAAGGGCTTCGCGATAATACTCAATTGCATTCTCATACGACTTTGCATGTTTCAATAGATTCCCGAGTTGCAATGAGTTGTCCGCAATTAATAGTGTATCCTTTATTTTCCGCGACAACTTCATTGACTTCATGATATGGTCAATTGATACATCATGATCACTCAAGAGAAAATGAATACATCCAATATTTAAGTGAAGGGAGGCTAGTAATGAAGTATCTTTCTTGGCATCAGTCGTATTTAAGGCTAAACTTGAATAGTAGAGAGCATCCGCATGGTTTCTTTGGAAGCTGGAAATTGACCCTAAATTGCGATATACTAAACCAAGTCCTTTGGTTAACCCGAGAGAATCACGAAAGTGCAAATTCTTTTTATAGATTTCTAGTCCTTTGGTGAGCTGACCATTCCTTACAAGTGCATTTCCATATACACGCCAAACTTCAACACGCACTTCATTCTCAATCTGTTTTCTTTTGAGCAATTTATTTGCGCTCTCCGCATACGTTAATGAAGCGGCCATATCTTTATCGACGAGCTTGTCACATAATTTAACGTATGCTTTTAATCGTTCATTTACAGGATGTTCAGATGAAGTTGACGCTTCTAATTGTTTGATCGATTGGGCATTGACCAAATAGGATGATAACAGAAAAGTAGACAACAGGAAAGTGGTTAGTTTGGACATTGTGTCAGAATTTTTCCATGAAACAAGGGGAGCAGGAACAAAATACGAAGAATTGCACAAATGTGCATAAAAATTGTACTCTTCTATTTGTGATCAGTCCTCATTTCAATCTTAAGTAATTATTCAACAAAAACGGTCTCTGTTGCAAAAAAATGTTCTCTAATTTCAGCACAAAAAAACGCTCGAACCATAATAATGATTCGAGCGTTTGAGTTATCTAGATTCAGATAATTACTTCTTCTCAGCAGCTTCTGGTTTTGGCAAAAGCACTTTACGAGAAAGTTTCCACTTACGTGTTTTTGGGTCTTTACCAACCACTTTAAACTTCACGATATCTCCTTCTTTACAAACGTCTTCCATCTTGTTGATGCGTTCGTGAGCAAATTCAGAGATGTGGATCAAACCGTCTGTACCAGGAACGATCTCAACGAACACTCCGTAAGCCTGAAGCGACTTGATTTTTCCTTCGTACTCTTCTCCTTCTTCAACTGTTGGAGGGAATGCGATCAATTTAATTGCGTCAACAGCAGCTTTCATATCGTCTGCATTGTTCGACATAATTTGAACTCTTCCTTCTCCAGATTCCAATTCTTCGATTGTGATCGTAGTGTTGGTATCTTTCTGCAACTGTTGAATGATTTTTCCACCAGGTCCGATGATTGCTCCAATCATATCGTTTGGCACGTTGAATGCTTCGATACGTGGAGTAATTGGTTTCAATTCTGCATTTGGAGCAGCGATTGTTTCGGTGATTTTACCCAAAATGTGCAAACGACCTTCTTTCGCTTGATTCAACGCTTGAATCAATACATCGTAAGGAAGTCCATCCACTTTGATATCCATCTGACATGCTGTGATTCCTTCAGCTGTACCTGTTACTTTAAAATCCATATCTCCTAGGTGATCTTCATCCCCTAAGATATCAGACAATACGGCGAATTTTCCACTGTCAGCAACCAATCCCATAGCGATTCCTGATACAGGAGCTTTGATTTGTACACCTCCATCCATCAATGCCAATGTACCTGCACAAACAGTTGCCATTGAAGAAGAACCATTTGATTCCAAGATTTCCGATACCAAACGAATTGTGTATGGGTTATCTTCAGGAAGTACAGGTTTCAATGCACGAAGTGCCAAGTTTCCGTGTCCTACCTCACGACGAGATGTTCCACGAATTGGTCGCGCTTCTCCTGTTGAAAACGGTGGGAAGTTGTAGTGCAACATGAAATTTGTTGTCCCTTTGAAGGTAACATCATCAATCATTTGCTCATCCATTTTACCTCCAAGCGTCAATGTTGTCAACGATTGAGTTTCTCCACGTGTGAAGATAGCAGAACCGTGCGCAGTTGGCAAGTAATCAACTTCTGACCAAATTGGACGAATTTCATCAAACTTACGACCATCCAAACGAATGTTATCGTTCAACATCGTATCTCTAACCGCTTTTTTCATAGCTGCTTTGAAATATACACCGATGTATTTTTCTTCCACTTCTAATTCCTCCTCAGATAAAGAAGCAATGTATTCTTCTTTTACCGCTCCAAATAATTCAGCACGCTTTTCTTTCGATGCTAAACCTTGACTTGCTACAGCTTTACACTTATCGTAAGCGAATGCCATTACTTTATCTCGAACTTCCTCGTTGTGATCTTCGTGTGAGTATTCTCTCTTTGGAGAAGATGCTGGAACCTGAGCGGCCAAATCCAATTGGAATTGACATTGTTCCTTAATCGCTTCGTGAGCTACTTTGATGATTTCCACCATTTCTTCTTCAGAAATCTCAAGCATTTCACCCTCTAACATCACGATGTTTTCAAGTGTTCCAGCAATCATACAGTCGATGTCTGACGCTGCCATTTGCTCAAGTGTTGGGTTGATGATGAATTCACCATCTACTCTACCCACGCGTACTTCAGACATTGGTCCATTGAAAGGGATGTCTGAAACCGCGATTGCCGTTGAAGCAGCAAAACCAACCAAAGCATCTGGGCTGTTTACTCCATCATACGCAATCAATTGCATCATTACTTGCACCTCAGCATGGTAATCATCTGGGAACAAAGGACGCAACGCTCTATCTACGATACGCATTACGAGAATTTCACGTTCAGAAGGACGTGCTTCTCTTCGGAAGAATCCACCTGGAATTCTACCGTCTGCGGCAAATTTTTCTTTGTAATCTACTGTCAATGGCAAGAAGTCAACTCCTTCTCGCGCTTCTCTTGCTGCAACAACCGTTGCAAGAATCATTGTGTCGCCCATTCGTAACACTACAGAACCGTCGGCCTGTTTTGCCAATTTTCCAGTCTCAATGGAGATTTCTTTTCCTCCAGTAGTGATGGACTTTGTTATTCCTATATTCATATTTATTTGTTTACTAATTAATTATTAAAAGATTGTAGAATTCAAATATTGAAAGATTTATTCATCGAGATCGAAAAAGGAGGATGCTTCTAAAGTATATTCCATTTCTGGCTCTTCAAACTTGTATCCCTTTCGATCAGATTTTTTTAAGTATTTCATAAAATTCATAAGCTGCTTCGAAATGTCTGTGAGTTTTTCCTCACACTGCTCGAATTCCGATGTATCAATCAAACCGATATCCATTGCTCGATACATCTGCGAAATCAACTCGCCAGCGCTTCCTTTCGAAATCGATAAAAATTGAATGAACTCCCTATTCCCCGATCGTTCCGATCCTTCAGCAATATTGTCCATAATGCTTCCTGCCGTTTTGAACATGTGATTCTTCAGGAAACCAAAATCCCGATCGTCTTTATCTTTCAGTATTTCAAACAACAACTGATTAAGCTTGCGACTTTCTTTCCAAACTTTCATGTTTCTGAAATTTTGATATCCAGTCATTACTCAATCTCTTTTAATTCAATTTATTCATCTTGTAATCATTCAATTACAAAAAAAGAAAGGGCAGCCGAATCGAATTCGAATGCCCCCTCCAATAAAATTGTGTACGTGTAAAAGATTAACGACGAAGTCCTAATTCTTTTACAATCGCACGATATCTTTCAATATCTTTCGCTTTCAAGTAATCAAGCAAACTACGACGCTTACCAACCAACAATTGAAGTGCTCTTTGCGTTCCGTAATCTTTACGGTTTTTCTTCAAGTGCTCAGTAAGGTGTGAGATTCTGTAAGAGAACAAAGCAATTTGTCCTTCTGCTGATCCTGTGTTTGACTCTGATCCTCCGTGTTTAGCGAAGATCTCTTTTTTCTTTTCTGCTGATAAATACATTCCAATATTGTATTAATGATTTTTATGTACGCCGACTTTCGACGGTGCAAAGATAGACATATTTTATTTATATCAATGTCGATTAACCTATTTCTTCTTGGAAATATTCTAGACGTGAGCCTATCAGAATGTTTTCGATTGAAAAATCCCCTACTCAATAATAATTTTTGATTGGTATTCGTTCGGAGTCAGGGAACTCACTTTTCGGAAAAGTCGATTGAAGTAAGATCGATTTTGGAAACCACATCTCAAGTACACTTCTTTCACTGAAATATTCGGATTTCTCAACATCTCCATTGCCTTACGGATTCGTTCGATGTTGATATAATTCACTGGTGACATTCCAGTTTCATGTTTAAATACTTTGTAAAAATTCGATTCACTCATGTGCGCCACCCTGCTCAACTCCTCTACCGAAAGGTTTTTATCCAAATTTAGGTGAATGTAGTTGATCACAGCTGAAATCCGATTGTTGTTCTTCATATCGGAAGTCGCGTTTCGGTGCAGCTCCAAAGAATTGGTTTGCATGATCCGCACAATTAACTCGACCAACATATTATTGACAAATAAATCAATTGAAGGGTGTTTTTCTGTACAAAGAAAAAGTAGACGTTTGATAATTTGATAGATTCCCTGATCATTCGAAAAATGAAAATTCCCGTCAATATCTCCCCACAACACACGATCTGCCTTAGGCATTGATTCGTTCATCATATCTAACACCTGCCGAATCCTATGTTCATCAATCGTCATGGCCAAACAGCGCGTTGGATCCATGGATGTTGCTTCTGGAAAATCAATGCGCATTAATTCTTTCGAAGGCATAATCAACGACTCACCTGGGTGAAATTCGAAGGGATCAGCTCCATGAAGGTGCATCACCTTTTTCCCACTAATCATACTTGCCAAAACTGGCTGATCGAATGTAAGCAAAACGCTCTCTGCTTTCTGATGCGTCTCAAACACATGCATTTCCGCATGCTCAAGATTGTAAGATGTTTGGTTCTCCACCAAAGTCTCTAACTTTCTTTCCTGATAAAATCGATTCGATAACTCCATAGTTTAGCGGATTAATGGGTAAACAATCCTCCTGAAAGTAAGAAAATATGATTGAATTTCAACTGACTAGCACCAAATCATTTTCAAATTGATACAATACGTCATGTGAATGAGAGAATTGTTCACACACAATCCAAAACGAACGCTCTACATTTGAGTCAGCCCGTTTGTTAGGTATTTCGGGATCAGCTTTGATCACTCCAAAACCTCAACGGGAATTGTTAAACATAAACTATATATTATGGACTCAAAAACAACAGACCAACAGCAAATTGCTTCGGTTAAATTCAAAGATCAATACGATAATTTTATTGGTGGAAAATGGACTCCTCCAACTAAAGGTGAATACTTCGACAACATTTCTCCAGTAGATGGAAAACCCTTTACGAAAGTAGCACGATCTACTGCTGAGGATATTGAATTGGCACTTGATGCTGCATGGGCTGCCGCACCCGAATGGAACAACTCTTCCGCTGCGTTTAGAAGCAACCTATTATTGAAGATTGCTGACGTAATGGAAAACAACATTGAGGTGTTAGCGAGAGCAGAAACATGGGACAACGGAAAACCGATTCGCGAAACGCAAAATGCTGACATTCCATTGGCTGTAGATCACTTCCGCTACTTCGCTGGAGTGATTCGCGCAGAAGAAGGAACGGCCAGCGAGCTTGATGGAAACACTGTTTCGATTAATATTCCAGAACCTCTTGGAGTAGTTGGACAAATCATTCCATGGAACTTCCCCATCTTAATGGCAGCTTGGAAGGTTGCTCCAGCATTGGCAGCAGGAAACTGTGTAGTACTTAAGCCAGCAGAGCAAACACCAACAAGCATCATGATCTTGATGGAGTTGATTGAAGGAATTCTTCCAGCGGGGGTTCTTAACGTAGTTAACGGATTCGGAATTGAAGCAGGAAAGCCATTGGCATCTAACCCAAGAATCAACAAAGTAGCATTTACGGGAGAAACGACAACTGGTCAATTGATCATGCAGTACGCCTCGAAAAACATCATTCCAGTAACATTGGAATTGGGAGGTAAATCACCCAACGTATTCTTCGAAAGCGTGATGGATCATGATGACAGTTACCTTGACAAAGCAATTGAGGGAGCGGTATTGTTCGCGTTCAACCAAGGAGAGGTATGTACGTGTCCTTCTCGTTTGCTCGTTCAAGAAAGCATCTTTGAGAAATTCATGGAACGTGTTGTTGCACGTACGAAAGCTATCCAAATGGGGAATCCAATGGACCCAACAACCATGATGGGAGCCCAAGCATCTAACGACCAATACGAGAAGATTTTGAACTACATCGAAATTGGTAAAGAAGAAGGATGTGAGGTGCTCGCGGGAGGTGCTGCAGCGTACAACGATGGACTTTCTGGAGGATACTATATCCAACCAACAATTTTGAAAGGAAATAACAAAATGCGCGTGTTCCAGGAAGAAATCTTCGGACCTGTCGTATGTGTTACCACTTTTAAAGACGAAGCTGAAGCATTGGAAATTGCCAATGATACCTTGTACGGACTAGGAGCTGGAGTTTGGACACGAGATACACACCAAGCGTATCAAATCGCTCGTAAGATCGAAGCAGGTAGAGTTTGGGTTAATAATTACCACTCGTATCCAGCGCATGCACCATTCGGAGGATATAAGAAATCAGGTATTGGACGTGAAACACACAAAATGATGTTGGATCACTACCGCCAAACAAAGAACATGTTGATTTCTTATGATAAGTCACCTTTAGGTTTCTTCTAGAATGGAAACGGAAGTACAACGCGTGATCGCAACGGATTCCGCAGCGGAGATGATTTCCAAGCTGAAATCACGCTTCGGAGAGTTGGTTTTTCATCAAAGTGGGGGCTGCTGTGATGGCTCTGCTCCCATGTGTTTTGAAAAAGGAGAACTCATGATGAATGAAACCGATGTGCTGATAGGTGAAATTGAAGGATGCGAATTCTACATGTCGTCAGATCAGTACGCGTATTGGAAACACACACAACTGATCATTGATATTGTTCAGGGACGTGGTTCTAGTTTTTCATTAGAGATTCCAACTGGCTTTCGATTCGTTACTAAATCTCGCCTATTTACCGAAGAAGAATTAGATAAAGTTGTGTTCTAAAGTGATATAGTAATGACTTATCTATTTAAACGGACTGTGTGGGACAGTCCGTTTTTTTGTGCTCAGTCTGACGCGCTTCAATTTTCGCAACTTGATTTTCTGCCGTTCTGACAGTAAAATCCATTTGGCGCGATATTCGACAAGACTCGTACATGAGTAAGAAAAAGAAAAATACA
>JBFHGY010000016.1:0-15963 GCA_041582905.1 Crocinitomicaceae bacterium
CTGCAGACGCGGTAGTTGTAGGTGTTAAAATGGCACGTGGAGCTGCAAACGTTGCAGATGACGAAGAGGAAGAAGGTGAAGAAGGTGGCGAAGAAGCTGCGTCTTCTGAAGAATAAGAACTTCTATCAAATTGAGATCCCGTTTCCCGATATCTATCGGAAAACGGGATTTTTTGTATCGGTTAATTTGGTGTTATTGTTCTGAACAAGGGGGTTTATATGTATCTTCCAATCATGACACGCCTTTTTACCATTTTACTGATTCTTCTCTCGTACAGCTGTTTTGCCCAAGAACAACCTGAAATCATGTACCGCATAGAAAATCAAAATGAGGATGTTTGTGGTTATGTGAACGCACAAGGAGATACACTTATTCCCTTTGGAGAATGTGTTGTGTGTTTTTCTGATTCATTGCCGTATGCCATTGTGCTGAAATGGGATGATCAGTCCTATGGTTTTCCAGCAATCAATGCGAAAGATGAGGAGGTATTTCGCGTGTTTGTCTTCGATAACGGTCCTGATTACATCGAAGAGGGCACATTCCGCATCGTTAAGAATGGAAAAATTGGCTATGCCTCTGTTTCGGGTGAAATCATCGTACCACCCATGTATGAAGCTGCGTGGCCGTTTGAGGATGGGCGTGCAATGGTATCTATTCATGCCGACAAAGAAACCGATGGTGAGCATTCATGGTGGGTTAACACCGATGACTTTTACATTGATAAGAAAGGAAACAGGATAGAAGAGTAGTGCTGATTAGTTCAACACCACTTTCTTCACTGTAAATACCGATCCAACTTTGATCATCAATTGATAATTTCCTCGTGCAAAATGAGAAACATCAATCGTAGAACTGTTCGTTGTGATTTCTGTAAGTGCTCCTTTTCCATCAATCAAATACAATTGACTTTCTGCAGGTAAACCGTCAATTTGAAGAGATTCACTAGCAGGATTCGGATACACAACAATGGAAGCAAATATCTCTTCCAATTCATCTATCCCAACGTTGTTGACATAGCGTTGTCCATCTGAACTAAATTCTGATTCCCATCCTGCGTTGTTTTCTGCGCGAACAGAAACATAGTACAATTGATTTTGAATCGGTGCGCTTAACACTTCTGTAATCGATGTAGAAGTACTGTTATTCGTCCATGATACTACATCATCTAACCCTGGAGCTGTTCCAATGGCGAAGGTGAAAGCAGAAATGTCAGAATGAACATCGAAAATATCCCAATTCGCTTCGAAAGTAGCTGTCATAAATGTGTCGATATCACTTGAGGTCCCATCGAATACATAGTCCATTTCAGGCGCGGAGAAATCCAATAAATAGGTTTCGCTTGTGATGCTCGACCAATTATCGGCCATGTCAACAGCGATACTTTTCACCAATCCTGTTTCAATTGCATTCTCACTTTCAATGGACATCAATTCACCAAATCCTGCTGGAATGTCTACTTGTCCTGCTCGTGAACGGTATACGTGCACATTATCGAAGGAAGCTGAACATCCTCCTGTTCGAATGGAAATGGAGTTCCCTGAAGTCAACGGCTGTGGATCCGTCCACTCGGCGACAAGTGCGTCATCAACATATACTTTGATAAGTCCTGTTGTTGGATCGTATGTCACTTTGCAATTATAGGATGTTCCCGGAGCTACTGTTAATGAAACTTCTTCCACGACAGAGAATACATCATTTGTGACGCGGTAAACCTGGAGCTTGTCTGTTGCTTCACGCAAGTAAACGAAGTAGGAATTTCCACGATTTGGTAAAGTCGGAGCATCACAGAAAAAGTGCATTCCAGCGCGCTGATTCGATCCTGATGAGGTAATTGTTTGATCCCATTCAAAAAGGAATTTCGTGCTCGCATCTTGCGTAACGGAAGCGTAAGCATTCGAGTTTTGCTCATTTACATCTGAATAGATAAACGCACCATTCGATACGGTGTGCAATCCAACTTGGTTCGTCCAAATAAGGTTTACGTCCTCGAAATCTTCATGGACAAATCCGTAGGTTCCTTTTGATCTCCAACCATTATCTGTGATGTCACGCTCTCCCGCCAAGTAATAGCCTTGCTCAACACCACTTTCTGCATCGGTATCGGTAATCGTCACTGAGAAATCATCTGTTTGCCACATTGGTCCGACAGCTATGCTCGTCGTCGGCGGATTGAAGTCTCCCTGAACAGAAGTATAATTCACTTCCCATCCTGGAGAGGTGGTTCCGCAGTCACTTCTAAACTCAACTACGATCGATCCGCTGCTTGATGTCACTGTTCCTGGAGAATTGGTTCCTGTGTATTTCCCAATTAATGGCGCGTTGACATCTGCACCATCGTAAATAAAGAGGAAGTCATAATCCACTTCCAAATCAAAAGCGGTGAAGTTTAATGTAACGCTCTGTGCACTCGTTGGCTGAAACAACCACAATTCGCGCTCGTCATCTTGGTAGTTTCCAGTTGGTCCCCCCGTATCGTAGAAGTTCCCAGATGTTGCGGTAATAGAAGTGTACGTCGGAGTGTTGTTGATCAATTTGTAGTAACGCTCCCAATCCCAATAGACCCCTGGATCGGTATGACTTTGATTTGGATAATGCTGATGTCCTTTGATTTTTGTACAGCCTCCCAAGGTATTGATTCCTACTGTGGCATCACCGAAGAACGTACGAAGCGGAGGAATTCCATATCCGCTATTGACAATATCACGACTTAAATCGGCACTTGAATTGTACATTGCATTAGTGTACCAAACGGGATCATCAACGAAACCTTCGTGCTCATAACCAATGGTGTAATTGTTTTCTGAACCAACATGCCACGCTTTGTCTGCTTCCAAAACCATTTGTGTTACCTGTCCGTCGGAAGATTTGATCACATAGTGATAAGAAACATTTGAGTTACAATTCTGCGCCCATGATATGGCTCCGTCATACGACCCTTGAATGGTGTGAATCGTAATGGCAGAAATAGAGGTGTTTCGCGTGCTAAAGTTACACGCTGGAGCGGGTGTCCAGGTAGCAGGGCCATATTCCAATGATTTCATCATGCTCGAAGCTCCAATCGCTGAAAACGTAACACCACTTTCAGATTGAATGCCAGCTTCCGTGAACTGAATTTTAGGAGACGAAAGAACGGCGTAGTTGGCAGTTCCAAATACTTCTTCTAATGAAATGTTATAGTCCGTAAACTCAAAATGTGTCGATTTCTGATTGTCATTCAAAAAACGCAGCACTTCATATACATGAATATCTCTGGCTAACATATTGACGAGGCCAGAATCTGGAATCTCGCTCAATTGCCAAAGTACGTTTCGAATGCTTTTCCCGTCAAACTTGTTCCCGCCATTTGCGATTTCTTGAGTCATTAGATGATTGTAAGCATATCCATACGCTTCGATGGCTTTTGAAGCGGAAGACTTTTGCTCATCTACTGAAATCCCAGACAGCTTTGCGATGTACTTTCCATTTTCAATGAAGTAGTCCTTTCCGTCATCGTGCACTCCCATGATTCCAAAAGGAACAGGAATTCCAGAACAACCAGGCGTCACATTTTCGAGGTGCTTCATGCGTGTTTTTGTCCAAGACACAGCCTCTAATACACCAGGAGTGATGTTGTGGTACTGCCAATACGTGGGTTGAAATTTTGCAGATGCGTGACTTTGAGCCATTGCAGATAGCGCGACGAATATCGCAGCAAAGGATAGTAGAAAACGTTTCATAACTGTTGATTAGTACCTTCAAAAATACGAATTTGTTGGGGGAATCAATAGAAAATGGACGTTTCTATCTTAATTATCAGGACTTAAATAAAACCCGAGGATTATTTTTTTAAACAATAATTGATATTCGGTTTGCAAAAGATCGGATTGGGCATTAAATAATTTATTTTTTGCTTCTTCCAATTCGGAGGCTGTATTGTTTCCAGTTTCAAAAAGTAACTTACTATTTTCAAAATGCAACAGAGCTGACTGACTTACAACTTCCAAAGATTGAAGTTGTGTTCCTGCATTTGAAATTTCCACTTTCAATTGTGCAAGTTTTTGTTCCATTTCATTGTACGTACTTTGCTTATTTACGTCAAGTTCTTTGAGCTCAAGTTCACGTATTTTTACTTGGTTTCGTGTACCATTTTTATTAAAAACAGGAATGCTGAGAGTGGCATAGACGGATTGGTAAAAATTATCATTTACTTGTTCGTCAAATGGCCGTGTAACATAGTCCCCTGAAGGGGTGAGCATCTTATTGTTTCCAGAATATCCACTCCCGAGAGAGCCTCCTAAAATGAGCGTTGGATAGTATCTTCCTTTGAGTGATTTAATCAAATAAACCTGCCTTTCAATGTCTGTTTCAATTTTCAATATTTCTGGAAAAGTAGCAGAATCCGTGTAGGTAGTATCCAGAGCAAAATCTCCAAAAGTTGGGGAGACATTAAAATTATCTCGGACGGGAACGTTTAAAATCTGCTGAAGAAGAAGGGACGAATAGACTAAATCATTTTGTGCTTTGGTTTGGTTATATCGATCTCTTTGTAGTTGGGCGTCTAGCTCTTGGACCTTCGCTCTTGTCGTTTGATTTTCCAAAAACAGTTCCTGAATACGGTCATATTGAATTTGCGTTTTTTGGGTGGTTTGTTCACATAGTTCGAGCACTTCTTTATTCAGAAGTACCTGCAAAAATGCTGCGGCAACATCAATTTTGACATTTCTCTCAATGATCTGTTGTTCCAGTGCCTTGGTTTGTACATTAAGTTCATTCATTTGAATGCCGTAGTACCTTTGCAATCCAGAGAACAAAGTAACGCTGCTACTAAGGAAGAAATTATCATACATCACCCTGCTTGTGGCAAACTGATTGGTGAATAAATCAATAGTTTGTCCCCAGTTATATCCATGCGTAATACCTCCATTCAGGGATGGAAGTAAATCATGTTTCGAATTAATCAGTTCAACTTCGGACTTTTGGTATTGAAATCGGCCTGATTGTAAAGAGAGATTATTCTGCAGAGCCGTATCGATGCACCGATCCAATGTCCAATTTTGAGAGAAGGAAAAGACGGGGATCATTAGTAAGAGGAACAATACAATTTGTAGTGTCCTTCTAGTCGAAATGTGATCTGTTTTTTTATTCGGATATATCATTGGAATAAATCTCTGAATTGATTAAAAATACGATCGGTTATTCGAAGATCTTCTGTGATAATTTCTGCTGTACCACTCATTTCCGGGGTGTAGTGAATGGTCTTTTTATAGTTCGTTATGAGGCCTTCAGTTAAAATTACCTTTACGAGATACTTGTCTTCATTTGGAATTAACGAAATCGATTGAACTTCACCTTGAACCTGACCGTATTCATAGTGAGGGTAGTTGTCCAGTTTCAATATTACCTTTTGTCCTAGTTTGACTTTACCGAAACCTGTTTTGGGGATCTCTAATTGGGCGATGTAATTCTGGTCATCGGGAATAACAGCAAAGATTTCTTTTCCCTGCTCGATAAATTGATTCGTTGAAATATTTTCGAGATACGTCAAACGACCATCAATTGGACTTGTTATCAAGTAGTTTCGCTGCCAGCCGGATAGCAGACTTTCGAGGTTAGATATTTGACTTTTGATTTCAATCAGTAAGTCGCGTTTTTCCTTTTCAAAATTGAAGCTAAGCTCGTTTAGTTGCTTTTTGAGTTCCGTCAGTGTAATAGCGATTTGTATTTTGTTCTTTTCAAGTTCTTGTATGGAGTTAATGGTGTTTTCGTACGCCTTTTCCCGTTCAAAAAAATCAGACTGAGAAATTACACCCTTTTCATACAATGTTTTATCGGAGTTAAATTTCGATAGCGCGTTTTCCTGAAGTCCTTTCTGTCGGGAGACCTGTTTACCCACAAGGTTAAGTAAAGAACTTTGATGACTTATTTGCGCTTTAGTGTTTTCAATTGTGAAGAGAACGTTGTTTTCTTTTAGGAGTGAACGATACTTTTGCAAATTCGTTTTTAGTTCGGAGTAACTTGTTTGCAATTCCCCAAAAACGTAATTCTCATCAGTAAATTCTAAATCTTCTAGTGTGTTTTGATCATACGCAACTTTAATTCCCTTCAATCTCTCTACTAAAAACCGATGAGCTTCATCCGATAGGGTACTTTGTATGGAAGCAATGGTTTGGTTACTATCAATTGTCTGATTGTCCGAGACTAACACTTTTTCTATTTCTCCTGATGATTTTACGACCAATTTAATGGGAGGACTTGAAGTGGTCAAAGTTGCTGTACCGGTAATGATATCCGGATATTTAATTAGCCAAGCAAGGAATAAGAATAGAAGGATAATGCCGAAAAAAAGTGAGATGCCCCAGCGAATCATCCAGTTAGGGACGTGTGACATAATCTCTTGGACTTCATCCGAGCGTAGCTCTATGTCATTGCTATGTTGATTTTCTGTCGGCATACTGCTATTTTCCTAATTCCAATTGATTTTTAACAAGGTCAAAATACCTTCCTTTGAGTTGTACTAATTCCTCATGCTTTCCTCTTTCGATAATCTTTCCGTCTTCTAAAACAACAATTTGATCGGCGTTTTTAACCGTGCTGAGTCGATGTGCAATAACCACAGCCGTTCGACCTTTGAAAAAGGTATCCAGATTTTCCATGATAATACGCTCGTTGTTTGCATCAAGAGCACTCGTCGCTTCATCAAAGAAGATAAATTCTGGATTTTTATACACCGCACGGGCAATGAGTAGGCGTTGCTTTTGTCCTGTACTCATTCCAACACCTTCCATACCAATCTTCGTGTTATATCCCAATGGAAGTTGATCGATGTAGCTCTGGATATTGGCAATGTTCACGGCGTGCTGCAAACGCTCTTTGTCAATTACATCTTCCCCAACAGCAATATTATTGGCAATGGTATCATTGAAAATATAACCTTCTTGCATAACGGTTCCACTTTTGGCACGCCAAGCATACTGACTGATCGAAGATAGGTTCGTGTGCCCAATTTTGATTTCTCCCTGTTCCGGTTCGTAGAACTTTAAAAGCATTTTCATGAGGGTTGTCTTTCCGCTTCCGCTGGAACCTACAATTGCAGTAAGCTTCTGAGCGGGAATAACCAAGTCTAAGCCTTTCAACACTTCTTCACTACTTCCTGTATACCTGAAATGAATGTTGCGTAAATCGAAATCTGCGTTTACAGGAACGTCATGGACCATGTTTTCCGGGTCTGACTCCTCATCCTTTCGATTATGAATTTCAGATAAACGCTCCAATGCAATTTTGGCATCTTGAGCTGAATAGATAAAGCCAATAAGTTGTTGTATTGGGCTGTTTAATTGACCGATTATGTATGAGACCGCCATCATCATACCCAAAGTAATATCGCCATCGATCACCAGCTTCGCAGAAAAAACGGTTATAAAAATGTTCTTTAGTTCGTTGATAAAACTCGATCCAATATTTTGTGTTTGCTCCAATGCGAGACTTTTAATGGAAATTTTATACAAACGAGCTTGTAAAAATTCCCAGCTCCATCGCTTTTGCTTTTCGGCATTGTGCAGTTTAATCTCCTGCATCCCATTAATGAGTTCGATTACCTTACTGTGCTCATTACTCATCTGAGAAAATCGTTTGTAGTCTAAATCTTTCCGTTTCTTGAGAAAAAGTAGAACCCAAACAAAATACAAGGTACTTCCCACAAAGAAAATCGCGAATATTTTGAAGTCATACCAGGCAAGTACCACACCAAACACAATCAGGTTAAAGAAGGAAAACAAGGTGTTTAACGAGGTAGAGGTAAGTAAGTGCTCAATTCGTTGGTGATCAGAAATGCGCTGTAGTATATCTCCTGTCATTTTGGAGTCGAAAAAAGCAATGGGCAAGTTCATCAATTTGATGAAGAAGTCAGAGATGAGCGATATATTAATGCGTGTGCTTAAATGCAATAGAATCCACCCTCTAATAATTTCAATTCCGGTTCGACCTAAGAATAAAAATATTTGCGCGATCAGGATCAAGTAAATGAAGTTGATATCCTGATTTTGAATGCCAATGTCAACAACGCTTTGCGTTAAGAACGGAAATATCAATTGTAGTAGAGACGCTGCTACCAATCCCAGAACGAGTTGGACAAGAAATCGTTTGTAACGAAAAAGGTATTGAAATAAAAATGAGAACCCTTTTCGAGGCTCGATATCGTCATCTTCTTTCTCGTTAAGGCGTGGAGTTGGCTCGAGTAACAGTGCGATTCCTTCTTCAGTGGTTTCATCAGCATTCTTTCCAATCCAGTTGTCAATAAAATCTCGGACAGGGTACTTCAATAGCCCATGAGCTGGGTCTGCTACATACGCGATGCCTTTTTTGATTTTGTACAAAACAACAAAGTGTGCTTGTTTCCAGTGAATAATACAAGGCAAAGGTGCATCCTCGCTCAACATCTCGAAACTTACCTTTACCCCAAGTGTTCGAAAGCCAATTTTTTCTGCTGCATCGGATAAATTTTGAAGGGAAGCCCCTTCTCGAGTAGTCTCGGAAATACCACGAAGCTTGCTTAATGAAATCGCGCGTCCATAGTGCTTTGCAATCATGCGCAAGCAAGTTGGACCGCAATCCATTTCATCAGGCTGCTGATAAAAAGGAAAAACGAACTTCATTTTTGTTTCTTATTCTTTTTTGATTTTGAAAGTATTTGTTCAACCCGAATGATGTCCTGTTCAAAGTCTTCTTTGTTCAGGACTTCTTCTGGTATTATTGTGTATCCTTTGCGATAGTAGTCTAAAGCAGCAGTATAGTTTTTTTGTTCTTCAAAGGTTAATCCTTTTAAGTAGTAGGCATCAATTAGATCGTAAATTTCTCCTTTTAACGTAATGTCAATGTAACGGTCGCAAAGGCGATGTGCTTCTGTAAAATTGGACTTTGAAATATACAGTTCAACGAAATTTTGAAAATCAACGGTTCTAAATTCGGGTGCCAATCCATAAATTTCTTGAATCTTATTATATGACTTCTCTAACAGCGAGTCCGGGAGATTGTTTTGAGAGGAAAGTTCCTGTATCCCTTTAGAAGGAAGGTTAAAGTAATCATCTAAAATAAAGAGCAGCCCATTTTGAATGGCTGTTACTGGCATTAGACTGTGGGATGTATTTCGTTGTTTCTCGAAGTATTCCATCAATACGTTTGGATTCTTCTTTGAATTGAAGCTCTTTCTAGTTTCAAGGAAAAACTTCTTGTGGAAACGTAAATCTTGATCGCCTGAGCACATGTAGACGTACGAATCTTGATGTTTCCCCCCTGAGAGATAATCACAAAATTCCTCTTGAAGTAAGGGAATCAAAGGAGGGCTGACAGCCACAACTCC
Organism: Crocinitomicaceae bacterium; assembly: GCA_041582905.1. Taxonomy (GTDB): domain Bacteria; phylum Bacteroidota; class Bacteroidia; order Flavobacteriales_D; family Crocinitomicaceae; genus UBA4466. The sequence goes on from JBFHGY010000016.1 coordinate 9,335, forward strand.
AGAATAGTATTGATCCTTAAAGAAGAACTGTAGAGCAAATCGAGCACTGAGTGAGTGTCCCACTAAGGTTCTAAAGGATGCATTCTGAACATAAGGGATTGATCCAAGTTCGTCTTGCATAAACTTGAAAAAAGGTGCGTCATCAATGCTTTCGTTCTTTTTAGGCTGCAACTCTGTCCATCTATTTTCATTGGGAACTCCAATGGCTACGTATTGGGGAATTTTCTTCCAAATACTTAGATAGTTCAGTACAGATACCGTGTAATCAAAAAGTACGGACTCGTCCAAAATCACAAATAACTGATAGGATTTGGTTGAATCGAACCCTTCACTTGTTGCAATAGATACACTACGATCATTAGCGAAGTATTCACTTTCAATCGTTATGGCACTGTGCTGTGCAGAAACTCTATTATTTGTCATAAGTACTAGCAATAAGAAAATAAAACCTACCCTATTCAGTAGTTTTCTATTCGTATGAATTATCCCTTTGGACTCTTCAGTAAAAGAACCTCGCAACTTATAATTGTAAGCTGAAAAGCAATTCGTATGAATCGAATTTAAGGCTTTAAGTTCTTTCTTCATGACAATTCAGCTTTTAATAGTGTTTACCACAGCAACTAATTCTCCCAAATATTCGTGTAAGGATCGTAATGACACTTTTTAGGTTTTGAGAAAATGCTTTCATCATCTCCTAGGAACATTCTGCAGTCTGAACAGATATATCGAAATTCACAATCCTTACATACATTGATCTGATCCTTATTGATGTTCCATAACTCCTGAAAATCTTTACTCAAACAAATCTCCAAGAGATCATCTGTTTGAATATTTCCAAATGATTTGTTTTGGGTTGGACAGTTTTTTATTAGGCCATCAACATCAATCCCAACTTTACGATTTAAGCACGAGTTATACAGTTTTGCCTCCATGTAGGCTGCAATATTGTTGAAGTTAAACGTAGCGGAGTTAATGAAGCCACAATGACTACTCGAGTCAATTTCTTGTTGCGTAAAAATGATATTTCCCATTCCTGCTCTCAATGCGTGCGAGTATATTTTGAACAATTCACTTTTATGAGAAGAATGAACAACAATTGATTTGATGTAGATATACTTGTGTGTTAAACCAACTAATGTCTCTTCATCGTATTCATCTGATGCTTTAATGTATAGTTCCACCGATTGTCCATGCTGATTTAGCCTGGAATATTGAAGAACTTTCTCCAACTCAGCCAGTGGAAATGTATCGTAAAAACGGAACTGTACATCTTTACAACCTACTTGTTGTAGTTTATGAAAAATGTGAGAGAAATCGTGCTTGCTAGAAGCGTTGACATCAATAATAGCGTTAGTAATAAGTGAAGCATGTTCAAATTTAACATCAACTTCAGGAAAGTATTGTGGAGTTTCCGTCCAGAATGTCAATTCATTACCTTCGCAGTATTGAATAAACTCCTCTAATTCATCTGGAGATAGCTTTTCTTTGAACTCGGATTGAACTTCATTGAACGGTTTGATCTTGCATTGCATCAGAAAATCATAATGAACGTTTTCAATGAAAAACAAATCTTCTCTCTGGTAATCGAAAATAGTGCTGCGATTCGCTCCCTTTGTGAGAAAACAATTCGCAAAAAGGTTTAGGTGTTTATTCATTCGGATCTTTTTTATCGAAAAAGGTTAGGTCGAGTGTTTTAGATATGGATTTGAAATGACTCGCTGGCATGTAGGCTGGAGTTTGATACTTTTCTGAAGGAAGTCCATCAAAAAAAGGATCATCGTAGTTATCTATGCGATCGGGTTCTTCTGCGAGATTCCAGTAACTGATATAGTCAAAACTGATAGGAAAGTGCTCGCGATTCTCAGTTTTGAGTTCATATTTTTTCATTTCCTGCGTTGTTTAATGTGTAAAAATGATTTGCGATTTCCTTCTCTAAGTAATAATTACAAGGAGAGGATGTCATTCCAAACTGACCAACAGGATTAACCTCCAAAAAGATAAATTCGTCGTTTTCGTCAACAAGAAAATCAATGGATCCTGTTTCTAATTCCAAAAAGTCCATGAGTTTCGTTAATTTTTGCTCGACATCATCGGGAAGTTTGAATGGCACATTCCGGTTGGGCTTTTCATCATTATATTTTCGAAAGTCGATTGTTGTTTGGGGGTCATTTTGAGAAAATATGGCCATTGACCAAATGCGACCAAGCAAATAGAAGGTGCGTACTTCATATTTTTTAACCACATTTTCTTGTAGCATGGATGGAAAATGTTTCGATGGAAAATCATTCATTTTTTGCATCGAAATAAGTTCGGTATAGGTACTGTATCCTGAAGTTGGGGTAGAAGCGATCAAACTCTCCCAAATCCCTTTCGTAATAACTTTACCTCCTGCGCGGTCTATAAAGTCTTTTGTATCACTAGTCTTCATGGAAACTGACCACTTGGGAGTTTTTAAACCAAGTTCCTGTGCTTTTTGTAATACAATTAATTTGTTTACTCCTGCTTTGTCCCGACTTCCAATTTTGTTCGGGACTTTATCTAGATAGTCGTGTAAAAATTCATAGAGAATACGAGACTCAAGGTCTAAATACTCCTTGATTTTAACCGATATTTTTTCTTCAAAAGCTTTGTCAACTGATAGAGCAGGTATTTTAAATTGGGGGACTCCACCTCGTCGGTACCAATACGCGGTGACCTCGCTCAAAGAAAAGGTGTGCGTGTTTGTTCTTATAGTACAGGAAGTGCCTGTTTCATTGCTTTCCACCAGAAGTTCGACGCCTTCGTGTTCGTCATAATTTAGTCTGGCAAAAGGTACATTAAGGTTGATCAACCAATCAATAACATCATTCGTTGAAAGGTCTCCTTTCTCGCTTAGAATTAATAGCATAATCTCTTTTAGGTATAGGTTTAGTTTAGGGTTACCAGAACGGTAACCCTTTTACTTAAGGTTGAATAGGAGAAAGTTCTTCTGACGTCGAACTTTCAATATGTCTTGCTGAATCAAGATCGTTTCCACGCTCAATTGTCTTGGTCGTCGTTGTTACGCTCTTCGCAGCAAGCTCAGCACCTCCTTTAACACTGTTGATTCCGTTAAAGGCATGCTTCTCGTATTTACTAAATGAATTAGCCATGATTGTTCTGTTTATGAGTTTGTAAAAATGGCAATCGCAGCCCCAAAATGAAACTGCGATTACCTTATGAATTCAAAGTCAGCTTATGGCTGAACTGGAGTAAGTGCAGAACTTGAAGAAGAACCCTCGATTCCTGAGTTTGAATCAGTATCGTTTGTTGTTTCAACTGTTCTCATAGTTGTTGTACTTGTTTTTCCTCCAAGTAATGCTCCTCCTTTTACGCTAAAAAGGTTTTGAACTTCTGACTTTTCAAATTTTTTCAAATTTTTCATAATAAAATAATGATTAGTTGCCTACTCTAAATATGGTTTTCGGCGTTCCCAATAGTGGCTTTTTTTTCGATAAAGGCGTGTAAAAATCGACTAAATTTTGTTGCAACAGTGGTTTAGTGTGTGCAATATATAATTAATGAATTAAAAATCCAATACTTAAAAATAAAAAAAAACTAAATTTTTTTGAGCTCCCTTTTACCTGTGGACTTGCAGGTATTTTTCGTTAGAAAAGAAAAATCGCAGCTTCAAATAGAAGCCGCGATTCACGAATTTTAATTAAAAATGACGCATTTATGGCTCAGTTGGAGAATAGATTGAAGCCACCGATGGAGATTCATTTGCTTTTGTTGGGTCTGCATCATTCTTGGTCTCTACAGTTGTTCCTGGCTTTGTATTTGTGCGACTCCCAATTAGGGCTCCTCCTTTAACGCTAAAGAGGTTCTGTATTTCTGATTTTTTGAATTTTTTCATGATAAAAAATGATTAGTTGCCTACTCTAATTTGGTTTTCGGCTTCCCAAAATTGTTTTTAAAAGATGTATAAAAGCGCAGTCTATGAGTAGAATGTAATTCTACTGGTAAGATTGAATGATATTAAGGTTCAACAGGGTCAATTACTGAGCTGTATGTGTTCCCTTCTATTGGAGCATTTGAGTCCGTGTCATTTTTCCATTCGAGGGTCGATCCTGGTGTTGTACTTGTTTTTTCTCCACCTATTCCACCCTTCACTCGATACAAACATGTAACTTTTGATTTTTCAAATTTTTTTAGATTCTTCATATTAAACTAATGACTAGATGCCTACTCTAGATATGGTTTTCGGCATTCCCATAGTGGCTTTTTTTCGATAAAGACTGTTAAAATCGACTAAGCTTGTTGCAACGGTACGTTAGTGCTTGTAATATATAATTAATAAGTTAAATATCTGGCATTTAAATTTGAAAGCATCGAATGATGTGGTGACATTGTTGAGTGTACCGTTGTTAAGAGTTCGACTTGACTGTGTGGTGGTAAATAAAGAATGTCACTCAAGTTACGGCCACACATCTCTAACATCTCTACTTTTGTCACGATCCTTGAAATGATGAAGAACACGTCTAGAACATTCAAACTAATCGCACTCGGACTCTTGCTCCTCTTTGTTAGTCTGCTCGTGTTTTTCATGTTTCGAAAGGGAGAGTCTCAAGCGCTTATTGTACCATTGACGAAGCGCTGGGAGAAAACAGTGCCGTTTCAGGAAATACCAGAAGGTCTGACTTCATTGAGTGCTAAAGAATGTGGTGCGTGTCATCAAGATCACTATAATGAATGGAAATTATCCACGCATGCAAATGCTTGGACAGACGCTCAATTTCAAGCGGAATTAAAAAAGGAATCAAGTCCATTTTTTTGTATTAATTGTCATATTCCATTGGAAAACCAACAAGAGTTTATTGTCCACGGAATGATGGATGGAGATATTTACCAACCTGTTAAATCACCGAATTTTCGCTGGGATGAGGAATTACAAATGGAGGGAATCACCTGCGCTGCTTGTCACGTCCGTGGAAATGCTGTGGTCGGTCCAACGGGATCGAAATTGGCGCCGCACAAAACAGTGAAAGATCCGAATCATTTATCGGAATCTTTGTGTCTGAATTGTCATAATGCGACGGCTGTGATTACTCCTTCTTTGGCTTGTTCATTTGAAACAGGAGATGAGTGGAAGGTAGGTCCCTACTTCAATGAGAAAAACTGCATCGATTGCCACATGGAAGAAATGGAACGACCAATTGTCGCAGGATACGAGCCGCGAAAAAGTCGCTTTCATGGCTTCCCCGGCTCTGGAATTCCAAAGCACTCCTCCCTCAAAGCTCATCAGTTGAATGGATTGGCTTTTTATCCCGAGAATCAAAGTAAGGTATATCAACAAGGAGAAGAGGTGTTGTTTTCTTTTCGCGTGAAGAATGAAAATGCAGGACATAAAGTTCCAACGGGTGATCCCGAACGATTTATTCTGATCGAGTTTGTCTTGATGAATGAGCAAGGAGGAGAAGTCGTGCGTCAAACAGAGCGAATTGGCGAGGTGTGGGAATGGTACCCAAAAGCTAAGAAGGTGAGCGATAACAATATGAAGCCATTGGAAGAACGTACCTATCAATTCAAACATTCTGGATTACTATCGGGAAAGTATACCTTAAAACTGATGGTAACGAAACACCGAATGGATGAAGAAACAGCAGAATACAACCAATTAGGGGATGATTATCCCTTATTCATTTCGATTTACGAGAAGGACATTTCTGTTCAAGTCCGTTGATGAGTTGGATGCAAGAAAAAGTTATTTGCGCTTTTTTCTAGAACGATCCTTTTTCCGACGCTCCTCTAACCATTTGGGTTGTTGCTTGTTTCCAGACTTCGCTGTATTCTCAGGTTGATTTCCAATCAATTTATCGATGAGGTCATCTCGTTTTGCCTTTTTCAATGTACGACGAATGTGTCCATGGTTTTCACGCTTGTACCAAAAGAAGAAGCGACGCTGATTGAGCTTTTGTTCCTTGTTTTTTACCGTGTCGTATGGCTTTAATGTGTACGGATGAACACCGCTGTAGTATATGACAGTAGCGACCGTCATTGGTGTTGGCGTAAAATCTTGTACTTGCTCCAACTTGAACCCCATGTCTTTTGTTTCAACCGCTAAATTGGCCATGTCTTCGTCAGCACAGCCAGGGTGAGACGATATGAAATAAGGAATCAAGGGTTGATTGAGGTTGTGCTTCGCCGAAATGGCCTCGTACTTTTCCTTGAATTTATGGAAGTATTTAAACGATGGTTTGCGCATGACACGAAGCGTAGCATCCGATGTGTGCTCAGGAGCCACTTTCAATCGACCACTGATGTGACGTGTTACCACTTGCTCAATATATTCATCGTGATTACCATCTTCATTGTTCTTGTTGAAATCGTCTACCAATAAATCGTAGCGAATTCCTGAACCGATAAACGCTTTTTTCACATTCGGATGAGCATCTACTTTTTTGTAGAGTTCCGTCATGGGTTTGTGCGAAGTGTCGAGGTTCGAACAAATCACTGGGTGGATACAGCTTGGACTCGAACATCGCGCGCAGATTTCTTCCACCTTACCTTTCATCTTGTACATGTTGGCGGAAGGTCCCCCGATATCCGAAATGTATCCTTTGAATTCAGGGTGCTCCGTTACTTCGTCCAACTCTTTCATGATGGACTTC
>JBFHGY010000017.1:0-15577 GCA_041582905.1 Crocinitomicaceae bacterium
GCTCCATCACCCGCAGCAAACTCCGAAATATTTGTTGCATTACACGATACTGAAAGCAACGGTGGCGTGTAGATTTCGATTGTGTAAATGTCGCTTCTGCTTCCATCGCGGTTACTTGACCAATACGCATGCTTGCCGTAATATGAAAAATGAGCATCAAACTTCGGAGAATTGATTCGGTTACCCAAGTTCACCGGTTTCGACCAATCCGCCCAGTTTTTACCGCGCACGGAATAGAAAATGTCAGCGTCCCCTTCTCCACCAAATCCATTACTCGAAAAGAACAATGTATCTTGAGTTGGACATAAAAAAGGAGAAATTTCAAATCCTGTTGAATTGATCGTACTTCCCATGTGAATCGGTTTCGACCACGTATTTCCCTCTTTTAAGCTAACGTATAAATCTTCATTTCCGATTGAATTACTGCCTACAAAAGACATCACGATTACATCTTCCTTTTCGCTGATATGAAACTGATAGAATTCACCATCAATATCCAATTCGGGAATTTCAATCGATTCGGGACTGGACCATCCCATGGCTTTTTTTGTAGCCACAGAAATTCCTTTCTTCTGATCTTTCTTTCCGAGGTATGAGTTGAGCAGGAACAAACGATTTCCATCTGCACTCATTCCAATAACCGCGTTATGCATCTTGTTATTCAGACTACCTACAGAATTTGTTTTTGTATAACTGCCATCCTCTTGGCGTTCAGCCAGCCAAATATCCTGATCAAATTCTCCACCTGTACTGTTCGGCTCAAACGTTCTCACAAAGTAGATTGTCGATAAATCACCCGATAAAATGGGAATTCCCTCTTCGGAGATCTCGTTATTCACTGTACCTCTTAATCTTTCTGGATTGGAATGATCCCAGAATTGAGCTGCACTCGTTAAACTGAATCCGAGCACTGCTACGCTTAACACTAATCCTTTCTTCATTTCCATTATCTTTTATCTTCCTAACATTATTCCCAACACCAATTCATGTCCACCAGATGTTAAGCGGTTGAATTTCGTCAATGAGTAATCGAACGAGTATCCAAATTTAAACTTCTCACTAATACTCATTCCGAGCATTGCTACAATAGCATCTCCATGTCGGTACGATGCACCGAACCACATGCGTTTTTGATATTCTAGTTGCATTGTTCCTTCCACGGAAAGCGGAGTTCCCATCACCATTTTAGCAAGTACACTTGGCATCAATGAGAAGTCCTCATTTAATGGGATTTTGTATCCTCCTGTTATGTTGATGTGCATTCTCGGATCGTAGTTCGCCGTTCCTGCTCCAAAGGAAATCATATCTTTCGTTAGTCCATCTGCCGATACTCCAACGAACAATTCATCAGAGTAGATGTAGAATCCAGCGCCGATATCCATGAAGTTTACCGGACTTTGATTCCCTGTGAAATTATCATACGCTTGATCTTGAACCGTCGGTCCTTGATAACCATCTGTTGAGGACAAAAGCACTGCACGCTCTTGCAAGAAGTTATTACTGGAAAGCCCCAATTTCGTCCCAAAAGACATGTTCATCTTATCCGTTAACGGAAGGTGAATGGCGTATGTCCCAGAAAAGGAAATTCTTCGAAACGCTCCATACTCATCGGCGATTACCTGTCCTCCCACTGCATGCTTGATTTTCCCCGTATTTACTTTGGGAAGTTCAAGAGATCCAGCACTCGTCCGTACAGACGGATTGTACAAGGTCTTGTTTCGCTTTAATACTGCTGCTCCGTATACAAATGCCGTTTTCGGAGCATTGTCAAATCCTACCCACTGGTATCTTCCACCTACGGTGAGATCCACAAAATCATACATTCCTGCAGCAGCTGGATTGATCATAAACTGATTTCGACTGTATTGGCTATACTGCGGAAGCTGTTGACCAAAAACAGACGATCCAAGTCCTATCAAAATGATTGTTAATACACTTTTCATCATCCTCTTATTATTCTAATACTATTGTTACTGTACCTGTAATTGTCTCTTGTTCATCATTGTTCAATTCGATGATGAAGTAGTACGATCCAACAGGTAATGTTTCTCCTTTGTATGAACCATCCCATACATTTGCATTGTAATTCCCTGGCGCCGATTCGAAGAGAATATTCCCCCATCGGTTGAAGACACGAACGATGTTGTTCGGATACGCTTCATCCAGATTGATTAACTCCCACGTGTCGTGCGCATTGTCTCCATTCGGTGTAAATGCCGTTGGAACAGAGATCGCACATTCTGATATTGTTATCGATATGTCGCTTGAAGGTCCTTCACATCCATTCACGGTTTCTGTTACGTAGTAAGTCGTTGTTCCTGTTGTACTCGATGGAGTAAGAGCATCACCATTTCCGATTACAGAAGATAGTGTTGCATCACTGTACCATGTAAATGTTCCATTTCCTCCTGATGCCATGAGGTCATTTAAGGTCTCCGTTGAACAATACTCCGCTCCACCCGATACACTTGGTGCACTTGGTGTTGGAGTAATTGAAATGGTTTCCGTCCCCGTTGCAGATGAAGAACAACTAGCATCGCTTACATCGATCAAGACATAATCCCCTTCAGCATTACCAAGTGATATCGGACTTGATGATCCAGTAGCTACTTGCGGTGTACCGTTTAAGGTGTAGTTAATTGTCCAATCAGGTGAGCCAGTAACATCCACCACGACATCCGCGATGGCATCACCTTCACAATACACACCTCCACCAGAAATACTTGCCGTTGGCAATGGATTCACTGTCAGATTGAAGCTTACCTCATCACTACACGAACCTGAACCATCGTAGATCCAAATAGTTTGCGAAGTAGTTAAAGGTCCCGTAATTACCGTTCCTCCATTCGCTTGTGAGTCGTTGTAGTATGCTTCATTTCCTGTGAGGTTCTGCCCTTGGATGGTTGGAAGATCGAAACTTGCACATACAGCTGTATCTGCCACAATATCCAATACAGGTGCTGGATTCACCGTCACGACAAAACTTACTTCTGACGTACACGAACCATTCTGATCGTAGATGTAGATTGTTGAAGTTGTCGTGATTGGATCGCCCTGAGACAATTGAGTACCTGTTCCTCCTGCTCCTGTCCAGTACGACACGTTAGCCGTTAGGTCAGTTCCAGAAATAGCTGGAAGCAAGAATACATCACAAGCCGTTTGATCCGTCACAGGATTAATTATTGGAGATGCCAATACCGTTATCGATTCAGTTGTTTGACACCCATTTACGTCCATGTACGTAATTGTTACAGTTCCTGCCGCAGCAGCTGTGATCAATCCTGAAGCATCCACTGATGCCACTCCTGGGTTCGATGATGTCCATGGAGTAGTCGCATTTGGCGTTCCTGATCCCGTAAGCTGCAGTGTTGTTCCAGCACAAACTGGAGCAACTCCACTAATCGTTGGATTGTCATACACGTTGACTACTTGAGTGGCTTCACAACCGTTATCATCCATATAAGTAATGGTTGTTGTTCCTGCTGCTACTCCTGTCACGTTTCCTGAATTATCAACCGTTGCCACTCCAGTATTCGAAGAGGTCCATGGTGTTGTTCCATTTGGCGTTCCTGATCCTGTCAAGGTAATTGTTGATGTTCCACAGATATCACTCGCTCCAGATAAGGTTGGAACATTATTCACTGTAACCGTCGCGGTTGTTGAACATCCAGCGTCATTCGTGTATGTGATCGTTGTTGTTCCTGCTGAAACAGCTGTTACCACTCCACTTGCATCAATGGTTGCCACTGTTGCATTGGATGATGTCCATGGATTCGTAGCATTTGGTGTTCCTGAACCTGTGAGTGCAGATGTAGAACCACTACATAAAGTAGTCACACCACTTATTGTCGGAAGCGCATTCACTGTTACCGTAACGGTATTCTGACAACCGTTGTTATCCGTATAGGTGATCGTTGAAGTACCAGCAGTTACTCCTGAAACCAATCCTGTGTTACTTACCGTCGCTACTGATGTATTCGAAGACGTCCATGGCGTTGTTCCATCAGGAATTCCTGAACCCGTTAATTGAACATTGTCTCCAATACAGATCGGTGCATTTCCAGAAATCGTTGGAGTCGGATTCACAGTAACCGTTTCTGTTACTTGACATCCATTGTCATTCGTATATGTAATGGTAGTTGTTCCTGCCGAAACTCCCGTGACCAATCCAGAATTGTCTACTGTTGCAACACCTGCATTAGATGATGTCCATGGTGTCGTTGCATTTGGTGTTCCTGATCCCGTCAATTGAACGGTTCCTGTTCCACAAATAGGAGCATTACCACTGATTGTTGGTAAATCATTCACCGTAACGGTTGTTGTATTTTGACAACCATTGTTATCCATGTAAGTAATTGTGACCGTACCTGCAGAAACTCCAGTAACCAATCCTGTAGTACTCACTGTTGCCACTCCAGCATCCGAAGTTGACCATGGTGTTGTTCCATCTGGTGTTCCTGTTCCTGTCAGTTGCTCAGTTGAACCAACACATACGCTCGTATTTCCTGAAATGGTAGGAATTGAGTTGACAGTCACAGTAAAGAATACTTCAGACGAACATGTTCCACTTTCATCATACGCGTAGATGACTGTATTTGTTGGTGCAGAATAAACCGTTCCGTCTGGAATCAAAGTTCCAGTTCCACTTGGACCGCCAGAAGCTGTAAAGTATGCCTGATTTCCTGTTAAACTTCCTGAGATATCCGCATTCAACAATGTGAAGCTCACTCCACAACTAATAGTATCCGAAATTGGATCAACTACAGGAGCATTCGGGTTTGTCAACACTTCTTGTGAAGCACTCGAGGTACACCCCGTAGCACTTGATGTAAAGGTTACATCATACGTTCCTGCGCTCAAACCAGTAATATCATAAGGTAAGGTAACCACACCAGATGTTCCTGAAGCCGTACCTGTCCAGTTCACTGTTCCCGTTGCTCCTCCTGCATCACTCACTTGAATAACACCATCTCCAGAATTACATCCTGAAAGCGGTGTTTGAGTTGTAGAAATGATTGGATCCGCATTTACCGTTACTACAACTGTTGCTTGACATCCTGAAGAGTTCATGAAAGTAATTGTGCTTGTTCCTGCTGAAACTGCAGTCACGAGCCCCGTTGTATTCACGGTTGCAATACCTGTATTAGAAGACGCCCAAGGTGTCGTAGCATCAGGTGTTCCTGATCCCGTCAACTGAACGGTAGAGCCAATACAAATCGGAGTATTCCCAGAAATTGTTGGTGTTGGATTCACCGTTACCACCACCGTTTCTTGACAACCATTTGCATCAAGATACGTGATTGTTGTTGATCCTGCTGAAACCGATGTTACCAGTCCAGTATTATCCACCGTCGCTACGCCCGTATTCGAAGAAGTCCAAGGTGTTGTTCCATCAGGAGTTCCAGATCCTGTTAATTGCAGTGTTTCTCCATCACAAATTGGAGCATTTCCTGAAATGGTTGGATTTGCATTTACGGTAACGTCAACTGTGTTTTGACAGCCATTGTTATCCATGTACGTGATTGTTGCTGTTCCAGCAGAAATTCCCGTCACTAAACCTGAAGTATTTACAGTTGCTACTCCAGCATCTGATGTCGACCATGGTGTTGTTCCGTCTGGAGTTCCTGTTCCTGTCAGTTGCACCGTTGATCCAACACAAATAGGTGTATTTCCTGAGATTGTTGGAATTGGATTGACAACCACATTGAAGAATACTTCTGAGGCACATGAACCACTCTCGTCATACGCATAGATTACGGTATTCGTAGGTGCAGAGAACACGGTTCCATCTGGAATTAAAGTCCCTGCTCCACTAGGTCCTCCCGTAGCAGTATAGTAAGCCTGATTTCCTGTTAAGGTTCCTGTCATCGCTGAGTTCAACAAGGTGAAACTTACCCCACAACTCACAGTATCCGCAATTGGATCGATAATAGGAGCTCCTGGGTTGGCTAACACTTCTTGTGAAGTACTTGAAGTACATCCTGTAGCGCTTGATGTAAATGTTACGTTGTATGTTCCAGCGTTCAGTCCAGTGATATTGTATGGCAATGTAACTACGCCTGACGTTCCTGAAGCGGTTCCGGTCCAGTTAACTGTACCAGTAGCACCTCCTGCATCGCTCACTTGGATGACACCATCTCCTGCATTACATCCAGAGAGTGGAGTTTGACTGGTAGAAATAACTGGCGCTGCATTTACGGTTACCAGGACCGTGTTTTGACAACCTGCATCATTTGTATATGTAATAGTTGTTGTTCCTGCTGCAGCCGCTGTCAACAATCCTGTTGATCCGATAGTTGCCACACTCGTATTGGAAGAACTCCAAGGAGTTACTGCCGCGGGCGTTCCTGAACCCGTTAATTGCAATGTCTCTCCAACACAAACGGGTGTATTCCCGGAAATTGTTGGAGTTGGATTCACCGTTACCACAACTGTCGCTTGACATCCATTGGCATCGAGATAGGTAATTGTTGTAGAACCAGCCGAAACTGAGGTAACCAAACCTGCATTATCAACTGTAGCTACACCTGTATTTGAAGAAGTCCATGGTGTGGTTGCATCAGGCGTTCCTGATCCCGTCAATTGTAATGTTTCACCTTGACAAATTGGGGCATTTCCTGAAATGGTTGGGTTGTCATTTACTGTAACACTTACCGTATTTTGACAGCCATTGTTATCCATGTACGTAATCGTTGCCGTTCCTGCAGCAACTCCTGTAACTAATCCTGTATTATCTACTGTAGCTACACCTGTATTTGATGAAGTCCAAGGTGTTGTTGCATCAGGTGTTCCTGATCCTGTAAGTTGAACAGTAGATCCCACACAAATTGGAGCATTTCCTGAAATCGTTGGAATCGGATTCACAATCACATTAAAGAATACTTCAGAAGAACATGCTCCACTTTCATCGTAGGCATAAATAACCGTGTTCGTTGGAGCCGAGAAAACAGTCCCATCAGGAATCAATGATCCTGCACCACTTGGTCCACCTGTAGCTGTATAGTATGCCTGATTTCCTGTTAGTGTTCCTGAAATATCCGCATTCAACAAGGTAAAGCTTACTCCACAACTAATCGTATCCGCGATTGGATCCACTACTGGCGCTCCTGGGTTGATCAACACTTCTTGCGAAATGGTTGAAGTACATCCCGTTGCACTTGACGTGAATGTTACATCATACGTTCCTGCCGCTAAGCTGGTAATATTATAAGGTAAAGTCACCACTCCTGATGTACCAGACGCTGTTCCGGTCCAGTTCACCGTTCCTGTTGCTCCTCCTGCATCACTCACTTGAATCACCCCATCTCCTGAATTACATCCAGAAAGAGGTGTTTGAGTCGTTGAGATCACAGGTAAATCATTTACAGTCACAACAACTGTAGCCTGACATCCTGCAGAGTTCGTATAGGTAATCGTGCTTGTTCCAGCAGCAACACCTGTTACGAGTCCAGTAGTGTTTACAGTCGCTACACCTGTATTAGATGAAGTCCATGGTGTTGTTCCATTCGGTGTTCCCGATCCTGTTAATTGGACTGTAGCCCCCACGCAAACTGGGGCATTGCCTGAAATTGTTGGAGTTGGATTAACCGTTACCACAACCGTTGCTTGACATCCATTTGCATCTAAGTAGGTAATCGTAGTTGATCCAGCTGACACAGAAGTAACCACTCCCGTATTATCAATTGTTGCTACTCCAGTATTCGATGATGTCCATGGAGTTGTTGCATCTGGCGTTCCTGATCCAGTTAATTGTAATGTTTCTCCTTCACAAATCGGAGCATTCCCTGAAATGGTTGCACCAGCATTTACGGTAACCGTAACTGTGTTCTGACAACCTGAGGCTTCAAGGTAGGTAATTGTTGTTGTTCCTGCTCCTACTCCTGTTACGAGTCCGGTGTTACTAACCGTAGCTACGCCTGGCACGGAAGAAGTCCATGGTGTCGATCCATCTGGCGTTCCTGATCCTGTCAGTTGTAAGGTAGCACCAATACATATTGGCGCATTCCCTGTGATTGTTGGAACTGCATTTACCGTAACCACAGCTGTTTGCTGACAACCTACATCATCTGTATAAGTAATTGTTGTTGATCCTGCTGAAACCGATGTCACCAAACCTGTATTATCTACCGTTGCTACTCCAGTATTTGAAGAAGTCCAAGGCGTTGTTGCATTCGGTGTTCCTGAAGCGGATAATTGTAGCGTTTCCCCTACACAAATCGGAGCATTTCCTGAAATCACAGGAATTGGATTTACCGTTACTTGTACAATAAGATCAGCTCCCACGCAGCCTGCCGCAGTTGGAGTTACTGTGTAGGTCACAACCTGAGGTGTTGGTGATGTATTCACCAAGGTATTTGAGATTGTTGTTGCCGTTTGAGCCGTCAAGCTCTCCCCTGTAACATTGGCATTATCTGTCGCAATCCAACTGTACGTTGTTCCTGGCACTGTGCTAGAAAGTACAATGCTTGTCGTTTCACCAGAACAAATTGCATCTGGATTCGGAGTTGCTGAAGCTACTGGGAAATTCACTGTAAAAGTTTCACTCGATGTTCGTGTACATCCAAGCGCATCCGTTACTTCCAAAACAGCAGTAAATGTTCCTGTAGACGTATACGTATGCGTTGGGTTTTGAAGCGTCGAAGTCGTTCCATCTCCAAAGGTCCACAAGAAAGTGGAATTGGTCGTTTGACACGTCTTCGTGAAGTTGTACACACCACATGAAGGATTTGTGTACGTGAACGCCGCATCTGGCCCTATCAACGCTGTCCCCCCTCCACAAGCACCGCCAAACGTAAGTGTAAACCCACTGTTTGATGCTGAGAAATTATCGACCAATAAAGCATAGGTTTGTCCAGCGGTTGCATTGATCACGGTTGTTTCCCATGCTGCTGGTCCACCTTGACAACCGGCACCACTTGTAACTGTACCCGGCTCGTCTGTAGCAATATCTACACAGGTTGAAATTCCTGTAGAACCTTTACATCCACTCCAGTTACAAGCGATAGAAGAAGGTGTTGCTGAAGCGGTTGAAGGACAAGTTCCTGAAGTGACATCAAACAATGCCCAATCGTAATCGTTTGAACTGACCGCTGGATTAATGTTGAATTCTAAGGTTCCGTCACAACCAATCGTAAATTTGAACCACTTCGACTGTCTTTCTCCACCTGATCCCCAACAAGAATTGGCTGTGGTGATTTCCTGTGTTCCAAACCCTGCACTTGACGTAGATTGGCTAAATGTTGCATCATCACAAAGAATCGCTGCAGTTGAACAATCTTGTCCTGGGATAATTGGAGGAGCCACGTTATCAATACAGAGCGTGAAATCTCCGGGAGTTCCTCCACTCGGCGTAGAAATTGTTATGTAGTAAAGCGTTCCTGCCTGAAGTCCATTTATGGTTCCAGAGAGAACGGAAGGTCCACAATCCGATCCTGCAATTCCCAAACCAGTACAAGCCCCTGTTGCTTCTACCAAAATGAATTCCACATCACCAGCCCAAGCTCCCGATGTAGTTACATCATAGTTTAGCTGCCCGTTAATTGCGGTGAACGTATACCAAACATCTACGTTCGTACCTCCACCTTGACAACCAACTGCTCCAACCCAACTGTCATCTGCTCCAACAGTCGTACCTGTCACACATCCATTATTTGGGTTAATCGGTAAGGCACCTGCACATAAGTCATTTGCTGGTTGAGCAAACGAGTGAAATGAGCACAGTAGTACACATGCGAATATAAATTTCCTCATAATCTAATCTTTAGAAGTAGTAATATTTAGAGCTCCATTTCTTTTAGAGCCTCAAAATTTTCTGAATGAATTTTTTCCCTAGAAGGAATAAAGAGCGTCACATTCTCAGATAAAGGAATAGCCACATCTGTACTTTCCTTTCTTTCTCTCTCAATGAAATAGAGAATGTTTGTTGTGAAAGCAGGCATCACTTTCGAGTCATGAATGATAAATTGATAGGTTCCCACCTCCGCCTTGGATAAAGCTTGAGTATTTTCAACTCTCGTATCTGGATAAATGCTCGTTTGTCCGAATGTTCCAAAAGATAGGGAGACAAACATACAGACTGTTAAGGATAATCTCATTGTAGTAGTATTATGGTATAACATGGCTTAACACACACATTGTGTTAGTCTTAGCTAAGCTAAGGTATAATAAAAATTTAACACTCAAGAAATATTTCGTTAACTGATTCACAATTTTCGACGAAACCCCAAAATTACCCAACCAATACACTTTTTTTTCGGTGTAAACTTATTTAAGTTTCAGAAAAACACGCGTTTATGAATCTATTTCACTTTTCGAAATTCTTAGCGTAAATCATATAAGAACAACACCTTGAAATACTTCATCTATCCTATGAAAACTAAAAATTCAAAAAAATGGCTGGACGTGTCCTATTCAGAAAAGTTCAATCGATATAAGATTGAAAACAAATAATTATTAAACTTATTGACATGAAAGAATTTATGATGCTCTTCAGAAATGAAGAAAAAACGGAACGTGATTTTGAGCAATTATCACCCGAAGAAATGCAAGCCGAAATACAACAATGGCAGGATTGGATCGGTGGAATTGCAGCACAAGACAAATTCGTTGGAACCAATGCCTTAGGAACTCAGGGGAAAGTTGTGAAAGCTAACAATGTTGTAACGGACGGGCCGTACATTGAAATGAAAGAAATGGTAGGAGGCTACATCATTGTGAAGGCTGAAAATTTGGATGAGGCTGTTAGTTTAGCTGATGGCTGCCCAGTTTTGGCTAATGGTGGAAGCGTAGAAGTTAGAGATGTAATGGTATTTTAACTAATTGCGCCCGTTCACTTCGTGGGCGGGTGCTTTTCTAATATGGATAAAACGGAACTCATACCTAACCTATTTCGATCAGAATTTTCAAAAATTGTGAGTGTATTGTGTGCCTCTTTCGGGATACGCAACATCGAGTTAGCAGAAGACATTGCAAGCGACACCTTTCTCAGCGCCACTGAACTATGGTCTCTCAAGGGAATCCCTGCGAATCCGACAGCTTGGTTGTATGCTGTTGCCAAGAACAAAGCTCGTGATCATTTTAAACGTTCTTCGATCTATCAGGAGAAAATTATTCCTGTCTTGCGAAGCGAAGAAAGTAACACAGAGGCTGAATCCATTGATTTGAGTGAAAAAAATATTGAGGACAGCCAGTTATCTATGCTATTCGCCATTTGCGATCCAAGTTTATCGAGTGAAGCTCAGATTGCACTTGCTCTTCGCATTTTATGTGGTTTAGGTATTGACGAAATTGCATCGGCATTGCTCACCTCAAAATCAACGATTAACAAGCGGTTGCAACGAGCAAAAGCATCCATCAGGGAACAAAAAATCGACTTTCAAGCTCCCATTGGAAAGGAACTCGAAAAACGGCAAGAGAATGTACTTCGAATTATCTACCTTTTATTCAATGAAGGATATTATTCATCAAGCGTAGAGAAAAACACACGGAAACACCTTTGTTTGGAAGCCATGGCGCTGCTTCTACTCTATCTTAAATCGATATCGTCGTCTGATGGAGATGCGTTGATGGCGCTTTTTTGTTTTCATAGTTCACGATTCGAAGCTAGAGAAGATGAATTGGGTAACTTCATACTTTACGAAGATCAAGATACTTCCAAATGGTCGTTCGACCTCATTCAAAAAGGTGAAGAGTACCTCAAGCGCTCTGCACGAGGAGAGTCTATTTCTAAATATCATCTGGAAGCCACCATCTCGTTCTGGCATTCCCGAAGGAATGATGTCGAGCAAAAGTGGTCTCCTATTTTACAACTGTACAATCAACTCTTACAAATTGATTATTCTCCCGTTGCCGCACTCAATCGGACTTATGCCTTATCAAAAGTTAAAGGGAAGCAAATAGCCATCTCTGAAGCCTTGAAAATCAACATGAACGAGAATCATCTCTACCATGCACTCCTGGCAGACTTGTATGATGGAATAGATCAGGAAGCGTCCCAAAAACACCTCAAACGAGCGTTCCAACTGGCTCAAACGCAAAGTGAAAAAGCCTTGTTGCAGCGAAAGATCAATGCTACTTAGTCAATACAATTCGCTCCATCTTCACTTTACTTTCGGAGAAAATATGTACCAGATAAACTCCTCCGTTTTGTTCGGATAAATCGAGTTCTGTCGCATTTCCAGAAATCTCAGGAATTATCTTCACTTGAGCTCCACGCGTATCATACACAACAATCGACGCTAGTTCTTCTTCGCTTGAAATATAGATCATTCCACTACTCGGATTTGGATGCAGTCGCAATATGAGTTCATCGGGATCATCTATTCCCGCAAGATTGTCCAGTCTTAGGCTTGCTTTCGGATCTCCCACTACCACAGATTGCCATGATAAACGTGGTTCCGCCATGTAAAAGCTTTCGGCGAGATTGTAATTTGTAGCAAGGTCCAAATATCGGTTGAAGAAGGTTTCTGAAGATACAATCAAACCAAAGAAATTTCCGTTTGCCAATCCCATGGCCCCAGTGCAGCCTTCAGCAATAAGATCTCCTAGCAACAATTGTCCAGAAGTATTTTGAGCTAAATCAAAGGTGGATGCAGAAAAAGACTCTTGAATTAATCCTATTGATCCATTCGTCCAGGAATGATTCAGACTTAGATTAAAAGCCGCATTCACTCCATAAGCCATGTATGCGAAAACATTACTTTGATTCTGAGATGGAAGAGTATCAGGATGTACGAAGCTATTCCACAGGTTCGTTGTCAGATAATCTTCTGCTGGTGTCACGTAAAAATTATGAAAGTAAACCGAATCTCCTCCAGTCGAATAATTGATATCGAGAATTGCCTGAGCACTCAAGCGATTTACACCTGTTTCGGGGCCACTTCGATCGATCAGATCATACACATCCTGTTTTGTATAGCCCGTCAATCGTGTGACGAGATAAATTCCGTAGGTGCTACGAGAGAAATATTGAGTATCATTAAAAACGGGATTATTCACTCCACCTCCCGCACCTATCGAATTGGAATCAGCACTTAAAATCAGGCATAATTCAGAATCAAATGAGGCACACGAAAAGCTACTCATCGTTATATCAAAACATTCATTCGATACCTTTAGCGGTACTCCTTTCGTGGTTACCAAATAATTGATCGAATCAGCCAAATCGTTTGTCAATAAATAGTTTTCGATCTGAGTCCGTACCGCTTGGAACTCCGTACTGTCTATTTCCTCCGTTGTAGGGGCTGAAATCTGAATGATGTTTTGATTGGGAATGTTCCGAGCGGACTGGAAATAATTTCCAATGTCAATAGAAGTTTGACTGTTGACATTCACGATAACGGCTACATCGTTGTAATTGACCGTTTGAGCAAAAGAAAATGAGGATACAAATGAAATAATGAATAGAAAAACGGATCGTTTCATGTTGGTAAAAAAATAGGTTCAGGGGTCTAACGGTCAACTTTCACATATATTGAGTAAAGCCACAATTTTCCAAGCTCTGAATTCAATTCAGGTATTTTTACCTATATGTCAGCCGACGGTTCTTTCTACTTTTGACCAACAAGTTCTGGTTTTAGGTGATCGCGCTAGCGAAACATTCCTATTAAAGATCACTATTCACTGAAAAAAGAGTGCGGGGCAGGCGTTTCGCACTTATTTTTTTATCTCTGTTTGTCTGAAATAAATCATTTCAAACTCCTATTTTGTAGGAAATTACAAATTGAATCAATTATGAAATTAGGAGCATTTTCAGCGAGTCTATCCGTTAAGGATCTACAGATTTCGAAAGAATTTTACGAGAAACTTGGCTTTTCTGTTTACGCGGGAGATCAAAGCATGAATTATTTAATCATGAAAAACGGCAATGCCATTATTGGCTTGTTTCAGGGAATGTTTGAAGGAAATATTCTGACGTTCAATCCAGGATGGGATGAAAATGCATCGCCAGTTGATCCATTCGATGATGTTAGAGAAATTCAAGCTTCTCTCAAAAAAGATGGAATTGAATTAATTAGTGAAGCTGATCCTGTTACTTCTGGCCCAGCAAGCATTACATTGCAAGATCCAGATGGTAACAACATATTAATTGATCAACATCGTTAACATGGCATACGACGAGTACCTTGCCGACCGAGTTCGGAGAACACTGAATGAGAAGCATACGCCTTTCGAAGAATTGAAAATGATGGGAGGTTTGTGCTTTAAGGTAGATGACAAAATGCTGTGCGGACTTCTTCAAGACAAGCAAAGCGGAGAGAATTTACTCATGGCTCGAATTGGAGAAGCTGCTTACGAAACGGAGATTGAAAAGGATTGCTGTTTACCGATGGATTTTACGGGGCGCCCCATGCGTGGATATACTTTTATAACGGCAGATGGCATTGACTCAGAGGATGACTTATCCTACTGGATCGACAAATGTTTGGCATTTAACCCGATGGCAAAATCAAGTAAAAAATCCAAAAAACGATGAGTTATGAAAACGATTATCTCCCTTTTCAGTTTAGTACTATGTATGAATACCTTTTCTCAATCGCCCCAAGCTTCGATCGAATCGGGAGAAGTCCACTTTCTCTTTCGAGGTTTTGAAAACAAAGTTTGGCCTGCTATTAGCAACAACGAAGGGCGAACCATTGGACTCACTGGGGAAAACGTATCGATACAGAAAGCGGAAAAAGGTGATTACTTTGTTGTGAAACCGACTGGAAATGTCAAAGAGGTAACGTTGAACATCGTTCTCATCGATGGATCCCAAGTAGATGTAATTAAGTCCTTGAACTATCAGGTGATGAATTTACCCGATCCTGATCTCTATCTCGGAAGAGTAAAGAATGGCGGATCAGTTGATCTTTCGTCATTCGAAGTCAACCTAAAGTATCCTGTTTTTACTCCGCTAAGGAACGACTTTCAGATTCTTTCATGGGAAGCTCAACTTCCAGGGAATACCATTTTAGGTCACGGGAATAATCTGTCAGAAGCGAAAAAATCACTGGAAAAACTACCTGATGGATCAACTTTTACGATCTTAGCTAGAATTCAATGCTCGGATGGAATTGCACGGTTAAAAAGTGCCTCTTGGATCATTCGGAGAGAGTAATAATGAACCTTGTGTTCGCAGAAAGTACATGAACAATGAAACTCCTTTTAGCTGTCTTTTCACTATTTTCATCGCTAGCTATTGCCCAATCTGGCGACTGGCAGGATAGTTACCCACGCATGGAGTTCGCTGACCTGATAACGCTCTGCGAAAATTCGATGGGAGAAGCAGCCTTAACCTGTGAAACAACCTGTCTCAATTTTTATGGCTTGATGGACATCAAGTATGAAGTGGAGTTTACTTACATGGATTCAATTAATGATCTAGTTGGGACCAAGAAGCGCTACATCGACGATTGGATCAATGTTTATTTGGGTGATCGATACAAAGACATGTTCCAGCATGAAATTCTTTTTTCGAATGACTCGATCAACTATCGGATTGCCGTTCAAGAGCCTACCCTTCCCTATTACGGTGATGAGCTCAAAAAAGGTGATTCTGTCTATCTCTACTTGCTTTACGTTGGAACACTAATTGAAA
>JBFHGY010000018.1:0-15431 GCA_041582905.1 Crocinitomicaceae bacterium
GTAATTGCCATCAATTTCTTTATTCATTAGTGGTGAGTTTCCAGTAAAACCATACGGAGATTCATTAGGGTATTCTTTAGCTAATAAATCAATAACAAACCACCTTCCAATTCTAGGATCATACATTCTCGCTTCATAATTAATCGAATTCCCTTTCCCCTTCACTTCATCGTCATGTTCTTGTCCTTGGAAGCTGTATCTATAATCATCGCTCGTCTCGCTTCCGTTTCCATAACAAATAGACGACACCGTTACAGGCGATCCGTCCATGCGAACCATTTCTACATCATCAATGTAAAATACCGAAGTACCTGTAGGTACACCGTATTCAGTAACACCAATAAAGACAGTTGAAGAAGCAGCTGTGAACGTAACTTCATTGTATCCTTGCTGGATCGACGTAAACGTAGTGACACCATTATCGTGAACATAGATTTGTGGATCTACAGCAGTGCTTGTCACATACATACTGATCGTGTAAGTCTCTCCCACTGTTACCGAATAATCATTTAGGACGTGCCCCTGATTCTCGGTGGTCTCTAACTTCAGCCTACCATCAGATGTAATACTACCAACACAACTTGAACAAAGTGATGAATTAATAAACCAACCATTTAAAGAGCCAGCATCTTGATTAAAGTTTTCTTGATAAACTTGCTCAGTTGGTTGATACGTAATATCCTGACAACTTTCTGGAAGAATCATTCCATACGGATAGTAGTCGTTGAATGATAGCACATCAGCCGTATAGTAATCCACCGTTCCAGAAGCAGAAAGCTCTATTGGAAGTTTACGATCTGAAACTACTTCCAGAACATTTCCAAGGTGATTTGATAATTCGTAGCGTTTGTCTCCATGTGTATTTGACGTGATGTACGGTTCATCTTGGGGAATCTGAATTCCAAGAACATCACCTTTTCCGAAAATTTGAATGTTTGACAGTACAATTTCAGCAGGCACATCGGTATCGGAGATATTAAACCATTTGATCCGTGTTTTGGTAGATGTAGCGGTGAACTGTGTACTGTAACTGCCTACTCCTGTGTACAACGGATTAATCAGCAAGGTGTTCCCATCACATTCGTAAACAGGAGAACTCGAAGCCGCCACACCGCTATAATTTAAGATATCATAACTCAAAGTATACTGCTCCCCTGGAATGGTGTTAACGGCTAGTTGTGCCGTAAAATAGGGCGCATATCCATTAATCAGAATCGGTGTATTCGATGCTGTAGGAGCATTCGTTATTGTTAAATCATTAACCCCGTCAGAATTGTAATCTGAGATGGTATGATCAAAGACATAGGTGGCTGAAGCTCCTGGATCGTATTCAATGGTAGCAATCGTACTGGCCGTACCGCACAGGGCAGAGCTCTGATTATCCACATTGGACGAACTAATGGACACTAAACTTGTAATATCAATGGAATTGAAATCCAGTGATTGATTCGCTTGTTCTAATCCTACACGTGACGATCCGTACATATTGCGTTCAGTTAACCACAAGATATCATTTTTCGTGCTGAAATCATAGATACTCATACTGTTTCCTTGTGCATCTAAAAAATAATAGGTTAATTCTGTGTAGGTTATTGTTGGAGCGTTTCCTGCTGAGCCAGGTGCATATCCCTGAACTTGCTTAGAAATACGATTCCCCATTGCATCATAATTAAAATGCAATTTTCTTTCTACAAAACCATCATCATCTGAATCAAAATGAATCTCTTCCACCTTATTGGTCACCTTCCAACGAATCTCCACTATGTCTTCATCCAAATCCTGGATCAGTTGGCCGATTTCATCGTAATCATAATTATAGTTATTAGGTGAACTGTACGCCATCATAGAATTGTCAATATCCGCATCCATAAACGCTGAAGCACCTGCCTGATCGTTAACGTAAAGAAGTCGATTATTCTGACCATTATTGAAACCATTCGCCACATCATCGTCGTATTCGTAGATGAAATTGTCCATTACGACACTATTCATACCATTATGCGCATTTCGCGTAAGTGTTTCAAGGTTTCCATTGGCATCAAAACTATATGTTGATGAATATCCCGAAGCTGAAGAGATTTCAGGGAAATAACCATCCATCGATTTGATTCGATTCAACTGGTCATAACTATAACTGGTTTCATGGCTCATCAATGCATTTTCATGTTCATCACTTAGCGCAGTATGCATTTTTCGAATATTTCCATTGTAGAGACTCGTTGCTGAACTCGAAAATGAAGCCGAATAATTTAACATTGCTGTATTGCTCGCCTCATAATCATCATCGAAATAACTCAAACTAAAACCATAAGCATCACGACCTCCTTGGCTATTGATTACCGATTGCAACCCATCTTGCCCCATCATCGATGTTGCATCTATCTTTTCACCGTTCACAGATTTCAACCATCCTTGAATCGTGTAGGCATAATCACTTGATTGTACTTTCTTCTCTCCAATCTCCATTCGCGCCAATGGACCGTGTTCGTAGTAGAAGTATTTTGCATCCTTTTCAAAAATTACATCATCCTTAGATGTTTCTGCAATGGTAATTCGATTATCTGAATCATACGTATATCGGTGAATGAATTGATCCACTTCTCCTCGTTGGTAAATCACTTTGTTCACATTCCCACTCACTAAGTCATACTCATATTCAGTATGCTTAATGTGATGATTCAGTTTACGTAGGTATGGAGAGTTGATTACTTGAATCAAGTGCTTCACATTTCCATGGACATCGTAATCGTAGAAGGTTGCACTTTCGTACTCGCTAATTGATGAATTAAGCACTTCTTGGTAGACAACACCAACAATTCTATTGCGCGTATTATAGCTCGCGTAGGTTCCTCCAAATAAATCACGAATCATGATTGTTCCAGGTGTCGACGGAGTAGAATAATAGCTCGCTGTAACTCCTCCCAATTCATCATAGATTGTTTTTGTCACTTCCTCACGGTTCATCGATAAATTATCTGGAAACGCTGGATCATCTACACCTTGAAACACAATGTTCCCCGTATAAAACTTACCATTCTCATTAATCCCTGAAGTACCGATGTAAGTTAATTCACCCACTTCGACAACTCTTCCCAGTCCATCATATTTCGTATAACTATATTGACTGTTCGCAGCTTGTTTTGCATTTTGACTCATCACTAAACGTCCAAGTGCGTCGTACGCAAACTTGCTTTCACCTCCATCTGGTGTATGTTGGTATACCAATTGATTGAGCGAATTATAACGATATTCCGTTTCTAAATCGTGTTCCGGTGCCAATTGTGCTCCAGCTGGTCCGACTGACGTAGCATTTGTATTGGTCGCTCTGTAATCCAGAATATCCGTTTTTGGTGCAGATGTTTGAGCATCATAGTTCGGAATTGGAGCGCCATTCGCATCATACTCAAAGCGATTCACTCCCTTTGGAGGAACAGTTGACACTAAATTCCCTGCACGATCGTAAGTATACAAAGTATAGTGGTACTCTTTATCCTCATGTACTTCATCGAAACTCTCTTTTACAGACGTCATTGCCCCTTCGATATAAGCTTGCTCAAAAGCATCTCCCATTTGTTGAAGATAAATTTGATATTGATTGAATGCGTTGATTTGTTCAATGTTATTCTCCCATTGATCACATGGGAACTCTTCAAAGGCTACATCAAGGTATGGAGGTGGCGAAGTGGCTGGACAAATCGTATTCAGTTCAAGGTAAACTTCAGATACATATTGATTCCATGGAATGTAATCCGCGGATGCTGGATCTGTATACCCTGAAACTTCATAAGCATCAACAGCATTAGTTAACAATAGATTAGAATAACCTATTGGTGTTGAACCAAACTCAGAAATTGTCAGATAATTTGGGTCATCAGCACTATTGATGTTCAACAATCCAATATAGGTAATGTAAGCTTCTGTAATGTATGCATATGATGATTTACAGAAAGTCTCTTCACTCATAAGGTGTTCTACCGCAAAAATATCTTGCTCCAACTGAGTCCCAAAAGGAGCACCATAAAGTAGTTCCATCTGAGCTGAGTAATCTTCATAAGCATCCGAGCAACTAACTGGCTCCGTTGGCTCAGTAACACAATCGTCACATTCTTCCAATGTAAGACAACTGATAAACAACTGAGCTGGATATCCATTCACCGTAAATTCAAATTCATTATTGCCTGTGTAGTTCGCGACTCCAACGGAAATAGAACCAGATAAAGCATTCTCATCAACAACTAAGTTTACGATACACGATTCACCTTCACATATCAGATCACCTTCTCCTCCTTCAAGGTAACAGAAAGATTGATCGTATACCTCGAAAGTAATACCAGTTGCTGTTTGATTCCAATCGTAAATTAATGGATCAGAAATCCCTAAATAATCTGAAATGCTCGATAAGTAGGTATGAGTAGCCCCGTCGAGTTGTTCCTGAGCGATATCCTGAACAAACGCTGGAATATCCTTCGTTAATGCATCTTCCTCACATGGACAAGAAAAATCGAGTGCCACAAATCCTGTTGTATTGTCCTCGTAGCTGTAAGAATATGTTTGAAGGTCATTTTGATAACTGCCGGTAGTCCCAGTAACCCAATTCACCTCGTATGTAGAAGTCGCAGCATTCAAATTGAAACCATTCACAAATACCAGATTTGATGGAATAACAACCCCTAGACTAAATGTACCAAAGAAAGTCGTGATCGTTGCATTCGCGCCAGAGGCACCATTCCAAACAGGACTCGCCCCACCTAAAACAGTTGCCAAAGCCGAATTACCATATACTTCATCGTAAGGTGCAACTGACAACGAAACAGATGAGCTATTAATATCTCCTTCTTCAATGAGCGTTTGTAATAAATTTACCATTGCGGCTTCAAACTCCTCTTCAAGTTGACAATTAGGATCATTGTCGGAGCTTTGAAGATCTGTACACTGATTAAAGTTCGCTAAAGAAGCTCCTGAAATTGTGTACGAAATGATGTACTCTTCAAACTCAGTAACCAAAGGAGTACTAAGATCATCAACCGAAATAACTAACTGAACAGTATTTCCCGTTCCAGTTGGATAGCTATGACTCACCGAATTAATCGCCCAATTAACACCAAAATCAGTTGGTTGCCAGGAAAGAGTGGTAGGAACAGTAACCCTCGTTGGTTGTGTTATTTGTACCTCTCCTACTGGAACTCCATTGGAACTAAACTTAATAACTAGATTACCACCAACTCCAACAACTGGTTGAGAGGTCATTATAGTGTTATTCATTGTTGTTGAATTCGGAGTTCCTGGCAAGCTATTAAACAATGAAACTCCTGTGAAAGCTTCATACAAATCCGGAACAAATTCCACAACGCTTGATTGACTGAGAGCCGTTTGCGCTTGAATACCCGCTGCATGTTGTGTTAAAAGACTATTTAACAATCTCTCCATATCCACTGTCAATGGACATAAGCCAGTCTGTTGCCATTGAACGTAATCAGCATCTTGAGAAAGCTGTGTTGCATTCGCAACAGTAGACGAAGCAGGGTTAGAAAGCGCATCTATTCTGTAAAAACGAAGCTCTTTAGAGTCATACGTATTACCGCATAGACTCACAGGATATGCCAAAGGAAAGGAACCAACATTCCACAAATCTATCCATAAAGCCAATAAAGTCGTGTAACTTGAACTAAACGAAAATGCTGGAAGGATACCCGCTGACATTGAGTTGTTTGGTCCAATACATCCGTTAAAAATCCCAGGTAATTGACTAGCTCCACCTCCGTTGTAATTGATTCCAAAACCGTAGAAATCCATTACCAACTGATGAATTTCTGCCTTATAAGAAAGGTAATAGCTTTTGTACGTAGCCCAAATAGCATCTTTTTGAGCCACTGAAAATAAAGTTCCTGTTAAATCTGACCATGTTTCAGAAGGTACTGTAACAGTCAAATCGTTCCCATAAATAGCTGTCTTAATAGCATATTTAATCATTGACATGCCCTGCCCTTTATAATTTGACGTGATCGCTTCATTCATCAAAGTATTCTTGATAACGTCAAGGTCAGCTGATCCATATAACGGAAGTGTTGTGTAATCCAATGCGAAATAAGGATCTTGGGAATATAGTGGGTTACCACTTGTAAAATCGATACTATAGATATTCGAAGACGCAGACGCCCAATCCATAATTTGTTCACGCAGCACATTATCAAAGCCTTCACTTGTTAGATTCACATCACTCGTTGATGGCGTTGCCCACACATAAGTACATACTTCATCTGCTAACAAGTATAATGGGTATTCTGGGTGGAAATCCATTAATGCCTCTGCCCAACTAGGTTCGAACATAGAAATGAAATCATCCATTTTTAGCTGCCATGGTTCTACCATTGCAGCAGGCTGACCATTCGGTGTCACTTGATATTGCATTCCTCCACCTGCTGTTGGATGTGCTAAGGTTGTTTCATAGGCCTGAATGACAGCAGGATCACCGAACTCATCCACGTATTCTTTCGTGCCGCTTACAAAATCTGAACTTCTCCAATATCCTGAAGTAAAAATTGAAGTTGCACCCGGTGTTCCACTTGCAGGACTAGCATATTGTCCATTCGGCGATACATCCATCTTAATCAACTGACTATATACATCGCAATTTGAAACTGGAGCACATGGTTCGTAACACTCTTTTATTCGTGCTTGATAGTCAATATCCATTTGTGCTTGATCGAGCGTAGATACATCCACATTTAAATCTTGCGCCACAAATTCCATGTACTCGGTTAAGTTTGCTCCAAGAGATTGCGCACACTCTTCACAACTCGTGAGACATCCTCCAGTTGATGAGCCTGGATCAAAATCTGTCCATGTAAGAATACATGCATTCGCATCACTTAAATATATCTCCTTATACGTCTCGAGCGACTCTTTGTTGACACGTAGCGATTTATTCAAAGTGTATGACCCTTGTTCCAATTGGACTCCATTCGGTGGAGATCCAGCATTTGAATTGAGAGGAAACAAAGGGTTATTCATTCCGAAATTCGAAATTTCACTAAATACAGAAACTGGTGGCGTAACCCCATTATCAGCCAAATGATCAGTTCCGCAATCATCGAAAAGCTTAATATCTAAATCATATCTATACTCAAACTCTACACCTTGAGTGGACACTCCTTCGAGATCACATGTTTCGATATACTTACCCGTTTGAATATCGTAATTGATCTCATAATCCGTAGTTTGAGGAACGGCTAATTGAGTGTCAAATGACAACTCATCTTTGAGATTACCGAAAACTCCCGTGGATTGTAGGTGATTATCATCAAGATCGTTGTTTTCATTCCATGGATTAGGGTTTTGAACGTAAGGATTTCCATTCGTAAGCAAATCCGTTTTCATCACTTTATGAAACGTATTATCACTTTCCGACGAAAGTGCGTCAAAAGATGTCTGATTGTTACCTGCCAACGCTGTAGCAATCACCCTTCCTTGAGCGTCTAGATAGGAAACGCTTACTTGACCATTTGCGTCAACAACCATATTCTTTTTGTAACGCGATTTATACCCTACCTTGTATCCAAACAAACGGTCCAATTCCTCTTGAGATGGTTGCGTATAATAATAGTACGTTTCGTGACCTGATCCTATTGTATGATCCGTACCAACTCCGCTCTGATTTCGAACTCTACCAGTATTATCTGGTGTGTATTCTACTTGAGTATATGGATAACCATTGGAAGATGGTACATATTGTTGCCAATCCTGATCCAACGAAGAATTATAACCAGCTGGAGAGTAATACTTAGCTGCACCTTTTGAATTACTTAATGGATTTGCCGAGACAGGGTCACAGCTCGCATCTCCTTCTTCCCAATCAAAGTCGTAGTGGCTAAATGGCACTGAATAAACAGATGATTCATTAATGGAAGGATAAAACTCAATTGCTTGATTATCTTGTGGAACAGGCAAAACTTGAATAACTGGACGTCCTTCATTATCATAAATCGTCTCTCCCACAATTGAATGATCGTCACTATTTATACGCGTCACAGTTTGCCTTCCGCGTAAACTTCCATCAAAATACTGCACGACTTCTTTTTTCTTTCCATCTTCTGCATAGGTCGATTGATATTGCCAGTTTTTACCCCCTTCGTGCGCATGAGCGATTCTAACGTGCCCCCAGTCGGTGATATAATTCGAGGTAGAACCACCCAAACTCCACCTTCCGAACAATTCTTTATCTGGACTATCGAGCCATCTTCCGACCGCACGAACACGATAAATCAAATAACCCTCCGAAAAAATTTGGGGGATTCTGTAGGATTGATCCGAAGTTCTAATTCTTGTGCTATTGAGTTTAAAATCTGACTCTGTAAAAGGAAACTGACTAGCAAGAATATAATCTGGTGTACTTGGAGGAATCGTTGGTGTCTTGTAATTATCTACCCATGTCCACTCGAGTTCATAATATTCTGCTCCATCGATGTAATTCCAATTCAGGAAAATCTCATCCGTACCGGCCACAGTTTCTGTTGTTGACGCGCCAATAATCATAGACCCTCCACTGTACTCAATCATCTGTGGATTTACCGCTGGAGCTGAAAACAAATCCAATTCATAATAACGTTTTGCAAAAACACCAGCCTGCAAATAAACGTAATTACCCAATGTAGAAACTGAAGCTCCATTCAATAAAACTCCTGTTACACTTACTTGAAATTTATGAACATCGGGCATACGATAGTCACTCGCATCGATCACATACGTTCCTGACTCATTCGAATACTCCATCTCAATTGATGTTGTAATTGTAGGGTTTTGACTACCATTGTTATCAAAGGGAACGATTGACAAGTTTACCGTAATGGTATTTGTTCCAGCTAAAGACAAATAATCCATCATCACTTTATCGTTCAGGCCAAGGCGCACATACCCAAAAGAATTAATATCTACGTAGTTAGTTGCACCAAAATCTCCGTCCGTAATAAATAGTGCGCCACCTATAACATCATCTCCCTCAAGCCGGTCATTCCACTCTACCTCGGCAGCATAGGTAAACGTTGCCGAAAGAATAAATATCAATCCAAGAATCTTTTTCATACTCAATTATATACGTTGATCAATTAGCTCATACCCTTTACAGATTCCTGTAGGGGTGTAGACTGAATTACTTTGTGTTAAATATTGTGATAGCTCGAACAATTCCTTTCTTTCAGAAGGATTAAAATTGACCTTACCAAATTCTATTTTTATATGCGGTTGATGCATATCTACTTCTCCAAATTCCTCAGAATAGTCCTCAAAATAGGAGTAGTACAAATCCATTCGGAGAAGCGTGTAATTCTTCTTATCCACTCTAATTTTTACGACTGAACAAGGAATACCGCTCGTGGTTTTCATGAAAAAAGCTATTTTATAGTAGTCGCCCTTATCGATTATTTCTGAATTCTTGCATTCAGCTAGCACCTGCGATAAATCCACCTGTTGTTGCATTGTTTTCTGTGGTTCACCTAACACCATTGCCTTCTCTTCGTGGCTGATATGCAAAAAGTAATTTCTTCCGTATAAAAACTCGCTTTTACCAATCTTTTGGTAGAGTAGACTATTATAGGCATAGATTTCTCCTTCGTAAGAAGAATGAACTGTTGTTGATTTATGACCTTTATACAACGAATACTTGGTTGTATAGCTCAGATTCTTTTGAGAATAAACAGCCTTCACTTTTTCCATTACAGTATTCAAATCAACTGCTTTCGTTGAAAAGGAAAGAAATACAGATATGACTAGAAGTGCTTTCATGGTTATTTCTTAGGGTTACTGGAACGTGATTCTTGAATCGTCATGATTCCTCGGGCTGTTTCCTTCTTAATTCGTATTAGCTGACCTTCATTATCGTACTCATAGAAAGTAGCGTAGTTATTATCGTCTAATTCAGCCGTCAACCATAATGTTTCTGGATCATACACATACGACTTCATACTCGCATTAAATGGATGAATTCGTACATCATCGAAATAACAATCGATGCTACTGTTGTTGTTTACCAGATGAACTTTCAAATCGGTAGAGCCCGTTGGAACAACAAAATCACCAACAATTCGTTGCCAACCATCAATAATTTCACCCGTTGGAATAAACTCCAAGGTAGGAGATGAAACACCTATAAATTCAATTTGAACCCTAGCATCCAAATAACTCTTCACTTGCTGAGCATGTTCCTCCAGCACCCACGCACTTACCCAGTAGCGTTCTCCCGAAATTGGTGCAAAATTGGAGCAGCAAGGGTCCCCTGAAGACGTTATTGTAATTGAATAGGTCCAAGTGCATAATGATGGATGACATAGTGAATGGGTCATTGTAACCGTATACTCTCCAGGCACAGCATAAGTATGCTGAGCAATCAAATCACCATAATTCAAGCTTACTCCAAGTCCTGACTCAATAAGAGCACTTCCATCTCCGAGATCTAAGGTATAATAGTGACAATCCTCACCCACTGAAAAAAAGTCAGGACCTTCATAGATAAACGAATACACTCCTGATGATTCTTGATAACTAAATTGTGCGGATCCACTATTATGGGCATAATAAGTTTCGGGGGGAGCAGTTATACTCGAACTTACACTGTTATTATCTACAAACAAAACTTTTACTGAATAGGACCCTGTGCTTTGATATAGATGAGTCGCGGAACCCGTTCCTTCTCCCGTTGCGCCAACCGTACCTAAAGAAGCTGTACTACCATCGTCAAAGTCAATCGTAACTGTTGAACCTGGAAGCAATCCTCTCCAATGCACATTGAACTCATATTCCAACTTACATGTATATATGTCATAGGACAAGTCCGTTGACGTCAACGTCACTTCTGCAGCATTAACCCCAAAAAACGCCGTAACGCTAAAAAGCATACTTAGTATTAGTGATTTTATATTCATCCTCTAAGAATTAAATTTCAACTATTCGTTATTCATTTGAACCACCTGTTGATGCCTCTCCGTCCAGTTCTCCACTTGGTAACGGGTCACAGTCTAACTTTTTGTCCATTGTTTTACGGGAATTTGGTCCAACTCGTAAACTATATCTACCCGTATGAGCCTTGCCCGTTGACGGGTTGGTTGTCTGTCCATTTTGCCCAACTTCGGAGGGAAATTTAAAATGTTCACTGTACTCACACCCTTTGAAATTGTAGTCCTCAAAGCCGTCATAACCAATCTCTTGGTAGCGCGTATTGGCTCCAACTGCCATTGGGAATGTGTTATTGTACCCGTACTGAGCAGCGGAGTATCGATTAAGAGCATCTACATTTTCCAGCTCAAAACCATAAGGACTAAACTGAGTTACCTCTGCGACGTATGTCCAACCACTAAAATTCTTGGTCCAATCAGCATTTACGTTCCTATACATTGGAGCAAAACTTGTGAAGAATCCTTCTTGTCGACCAGTAGTAACAGGCGCATTATTTCTTCCTGTTAGGTATGTTCGTGAAGAACGAGTTCTCCAAACACCTTTCTCATTAATTCTATACGGATTGTTAATGCCAGAACCAGCTACTCCGCATTCACAGCCAACAAACCACTCCTGAGAATAGTCAACGGCACCAGCGTTGATAATTCTCCAGTCTTCCCAATTACCCTGCGCAGCTATTAAGAAATTCGGACCTAAATCATTAATCAGAATTCCTGAACCATCGAGCAAAGGGTTTTTCATTAAGGTGACATTCATGATTCCTGCCGACTGCAGATTCCGTCTTCCAGAACGAATGACCTTGATGCCCTCATGCGAGTATCCTGGAGCGTCTATGGCAATTCCATTTTCATCTATTATAGAGATCGTATTACCTGTAATATTGGTAATCCACCCCATTTTGTACGAACTCACAGTTGAAGCATCTGATGGTATAAAGTATACTTCATCACCCGCAATTAAGAAGTCCTCTGCTGTGGATGTTCCGACGTTCGAAACGGCGTAATCTCCAGATCCATTGCCTACTACTTCACTTGTATATGCAATATTTTGAGCAGCTTGTCCCATTCCGTCATAATGCCAATGAGCAGGATAATTAAACGTATAATATCGATCACTGAATTCATCTACCGTTTCAGTCAACAATACTTCACCCGTGATCTCATCCCACGCTAAATTTCTGGTTGAAACCGTTGCTCCTGCATCATGAGCAATTGTTTCTCTGAGAATTCCAAACGTATTGATCACTTTTGTTGTGCTAGCGGATCTAAATTGATCCTCCGAATTACTGAAATCAGGAAGGGGCATTGGTGCTGCCAAAATCCCTAAACCAACAAAGATTGTTGCCAAGTTCATATTTACTCCAGCAGTAATAGTAGTTGTTTTGTTCTCTCGGAAATCATTCACCATATCTACTTCGACACCGATTGTTCCTTTGCCAACCTCTCCATTGGGGCGAATAACTACAACTTCATTATTCAATCGACCTTTATTTCTCTCAGGATCACTCGCAGCGCTAAACTGATTTGGCGTAGTATACCCGTCATACTTATATTCCACTCCGGAAATGGGAGCATCTTGTCCTTCCGCATACACCCACTGAGCCTTTTGTTTACCGTTCATATCATTTAAATGAATCACATAACCTTGTGTACCTGTAAAATGTCGTTTCACATTAATCTTTAGAATATTAGCCAGAGCATCAATCTTGTCCTCCCTTGCCATTAAGATTGTCTGATCTACAATCGTTGGGTAGTCCTTTGAGGTATAAAACTCAGTCACTACTTTTCCTGTTCTGTGTAGTTTCTTCAAAACAGGATTCGTGAATCCAGATGGGGGTGTCGCCCCAGCTGTTATGTTAGAGACAGACACTCGTGAGTAGGTTACTTGAGGAGACGGAAAGAAGGACTCTCCGAAAGGCATTTCCACAAAATTTTGTTCATCTGGTGCCAATAGTTTCTTTTCATCCGAGAAAACTGGCTGAACAAATGGGTTCTCCTTATTTCCCACAGGCTCATACGTTGCAACACCGCTAGTTGTGACTCCATCTTTTAATGTGTATGAGTACTGCTGTCCATAGTTCATCGTTTGATAGCTCCCTTGAGCATTTGTCATTTGTGACCAAACATCACTCATCTTGACCTTTGAAACTCGGCATCCTCCACCTAATTTGTACGATCTCGGATTATCCAAACGCACCCATGATTTCTCCTTAATGAATCGACGTCCTATGTTCTTGTTTTCAAGAGTCGCGTTCGGGCCTGTGAAAATTTCAATCAAGTTATTGATCATTTGTGGAGATAATAAATCCACCACCAACTGCCCAACCTGACCAACAACAGGGTTTTGTGGAGTACTGATATCTCCATTAGGTAGTGGGCTGTACACATGTTTATTCAGATACTTTCGTCCAAAATGCCATGTTGCTTTAGAAATCGGATGAACTTTATTTGTTAACCCCGTCGATCCTGTCAAACCTCCTTCTTTATCTACAACTCTCACAGGAATACTCAATACACGTATATCTGAAGTCGAAGGATCACTATCATGATCAAACGGAGCAGTTAAAAATTCTGAACCATTATACCCTGAAGTATTTGTGCTCGAACTAGAATTATCATCCTCATATTCGAAGTAACCTGAAACGTAATCGTATTTGGCTTCATTTAGCTTAGTCGGGTCATTACCCATTGGAGTCATGTTCATCAAAAATCGGAACTGAATCTTCTCCTTCTTCAGTCGATCAATATAATCTCCCTTCGTGAAACTAGGGTCATCGTCTACTTGAACATACAAATAACGCTTTGCCTTGTTCACCAATTGATTTCCAAAAAGTTCTTCAGAATCATTTAAGTTTAAATCACCATCTGGATTTCGGTCGTTTCCAGCTCCAATGACCTTAAACATTCGCATTGTTTCTTTGTCTTGAACGAAACCATAATCATCTGACTCATACTCAACTGAAATCTTACCTCCAGAAGGCAATTCAATATCTGTCAAACTCCATGCAGAAGCTCTTTCATTTTGAACATTTCCATCTTGATCGGTATAGGGGTATTCGCTTGCATTTATGTCGTCGGTATTCG
This sequence comes from Crocinitomicaceae bacterium, assembly GCA_041582905.1. Lineage (GTDB taxonomy): Bacteria > Bacteroidota > Bacteroidia > Flavobacteriales_D > Crocinitomicaceae > UBA4466. Next base: position 14,028 of record JBFHGY010000018.1, read on the forward strand.
CACATCCATTTGGGTTTGGCTTGTAGTTCCCCCAGTAATCATACCCCTTGATATTGTAATCTGGATTAAGTGTATTGTAGGAGAACTTATATTTTGTGTACTCTCCCATTTTGGAATTGCGATAGGTGAAATACACTTGTTTTAAGGTAAGTTTTCCCAGTTCATTGGAAAGTTCGTTTGAACTCAATGTTCCAACAACTGGATTGTTTGGAACGTTCTGACACAATGAATAATCGTAAACAAAATGAGTCGTTTTAATCGGGGTTGGATTGCTTGCTACAACTTGTACTCCGCTGGCGTCTACATCATAATACTCTTCAATTGAATACAGTTTTACTTCATCCAATTTATACGATTTCATATTCGCATCATAACCACCTTGTTCTCCCGCGACTCCATGAGCATCTTTTCGTTCACTATAAAAGAACTTTGCAACATGTGTTTTGGTAGAAATCATATCGATCAACAGGATTTCCTTTTCTCCATAAACGTAGTTTCCTCGATCATCCTGATCATCGCTTTTCAATCCTTCGCTATAGCTCGCTCCTTCGTATGGAACTCTCCACCTGTACAATTCTTGACCTGGATTTATCTCGCTGTATTTCTTGTACGAAAACTTCGTATAAGACCCGTAATCATCGGCTGAAGGACCGTCGTTTGTTCTATCAACGTAATCTGTTGACAAAATGGATGTAAGAAGGTGAGAGTGTGCGTAACCTGGAGTTGTAATGCGTTCTAGAAATTGATCATTTGGTAATGATTCTGGATTACTCAAATCAGCTAAGTTGGCAGCAGAAAAATCTACAATACCAGTTGTACAATTCCCATCCGCCGCTACAGCAAATGTAGCCTCTCGCTTAGTTGTGTTATACGCTGGAATTCCATAGATGTATCTGGCCCCATCATTTCTAAGAATCTGAACCTCTCCAACATGATGGCTCTTTGCTTCGCTAGGAAGTCCATATTCAGAAGTCCCATTTCTTGTAACAGCTGGTCCGTAACCAACACCTTTGTTTAATTCGCCAACTGTAACATTTACGATTGCTTGGTTCCTTAATTGGCGTTTATTTCGATTGATTGTATTTCCTAACTGATCATAGGTCTCATTTCCTTCTCCATTGATCTTTTTCTTGAATCCACTGTTTGCTCGACGATTGAAATTAATCGGCTTAGAACTCCAAAAACCTACTCTTGTTGCCTGATAGTTCCCTTGATCCGAGAACATTGTGTTGAAGTCTCTGTCGGAACTCAAGTCTCCCACGTTTTTATAGCTCACCGTTTCATAATCTGGTTCTGGGTTAACGGTCGAAGCCTCCAACCAAGGAAGCATATCATTTTTATTCTCCCACTTTCCAGAATAACTAACAACTCCTGTCCCTTCAAAATCTACTCCCGTATGCGCTA
>JBFHGY010000019.1:0-15385 GCA_041582905.1 Crocinitomicaceae bacterium
ACAAAGAATCGCTGAAGAAAGCGGTAAAATGTTTGGAAGAAGCGTTGAAGGTGTATCCAGGTAGGACTTTTTGTTAGGTCGAATGTTCGATCGTCTGATTTTCGGAATTAAAGTGTGGGGAGTGAGGACGTTCATTTCGACTTCGCTCAATGACCTTCGACTAAGCTTAATGACCTCTTCGACTCTGATCAATGACCGCGCGTATCAAGCTCAATAGATTTCGATTAAAACAAGTCTTTCCAGAGCAACTAGGAATTGAACTAAGACTGTTAGTTAGGTGCTCGATATATTTCGATATTTAAATATTCGATTATTAGATATTCTGATCGCTGTGCTGGACGATTTTCACAACCAGACGCGAGCGATTCTTAGTGTACGATTGTCGTACATCATGAATCAACATGAAGTTAATCGAATACTAAGGAAATCGGAAAATCAACCTATGCTGATTCCTTCTTTCTCTCTTCTGGTGACTGATAACTCGTAAATAAATTGATCCAAATGATTTTTGACAGCGCGTACATGTATGGCGTCAAAACAATCGCTGAAACGGCCACGATTGTCACTTGCATTCCTGTCGACATCCACGGAAACCAAAGGTTGAATGATACCCAAAGCGTTACAAACAGGGCAACACCCAATGCATAGGAAACGTACATTGCCCCTTGAAAGAATCCGAGTTCTTTCTCATATTTCAATCCACAATTCGAACAATGTTCATGCGTATTTCCCGCATTTTTCAAATCGTATGGATGTGAAGTAAAGAAATCTCCTTCTTGACAGCGAGGACATTTCATTTTGAAAATACTATAGAGTTTTGAGCCCTTTCCTATTATTTTTGCCATCTGATTGTCGTTTGTACAAAGATACGTTCTTAACGGGAGTTAAAGTGTAATTTATGTTACTCAACACCCAATAAAACTGGATTTTCTTAAAATAAAGACCATTGGATTAGTCACAATCTGAACTTGAATGACAGCAATCCATTTTCACTTCTGTTTGACTTGCCTCGTCCTCAGAATTCTCTGGGTTGTGCATCATGGCTTTCTCGCCTGGAACAGAAATCTTAGGGCTCACAAAAGGAATTCCCAAATTCATCCCGCGTAAGGCGATCATTAGTCCAACAACGGTCAATACGTAAGGAATTGTTCGGTTCAACTTCTTGCGCGTCTCTACTCCAATTTTGTTTGACATGAATGGAATGAAAATCATTACAGGAAGTGTTCCTATTCCAAACGCCACCATTGCGAGTGAACTCGAAACCAAACTATCGGCTAAAAGTGCATTCAATAGGGCGACGTATACCATTCCACAAGGCAATAAACCGTTGATTGCTCCGAACGAAAACAAGCGAAAGCGCGACTTTGACTTCATCGATTTCCCCATCAACTTTTGGATTCCCGATTGAATTCCAAATGGATTCGATACGTGAGGAAACCAAACTTTCAGCTGTTTTCTCCAGGCAAAAACCACGAGTGCAACACCTGCTAGAATACTCAGCCATTGAAGGATTCCGAACACCTGAATGGTCACTCCAAGCAATCCAAATAGAATCCCGAGTAATCCATACATCAAGGTTCTTCCGAGATTGTATTGGAGCGTTCCTCCAAGAATCGTCCAATTATTCGAACGATTTAGTGGGAGAACCATCGCAATTGGTCCACACATTCCCAAACAGTGAAAGTTGGATGCGAGACCTAAAATTAATCCGGTGACAAGTATCGTTTCCATGTTACACGTAGATTCGATCCTTCTGCAAACACGCTTTTCCTTTGGAGAAATAACGGAACTCGATGTTGTAAACGCCTGGTTGCAATTTATTCATTGGGATTTTCTCCAAACGCTTGTCTCCTACTTCGATCACAAAATCTTGCGACTCATCATTCGGGCGATTGAAGAACACATTCACATCAGTGATAAACTGATTCGAAGGAACCTCCACAACGTATCCATCTTCATTTCTCTCCAGACCCACTTTCTGATCCAAGCCCCTCGCTCGATTCATCGCCTCCATTTCTCCGTCGTACGCCAAATCAAGCTGATAATAGTCTTCCGTGTCTAGTTGAACATCATGAGATACCAACGACACTACCAGTGTGATGATGAACGCCATAAATGCGATCATTGCCATCATTAAACCTTTTCCCCAATTCATCTCTTCGTATTTTAAATTAGTGGACCAATCATTCTGGCCCGAACTCTTTCTATTTCCTTTCCGTTACCGTACACGATCACATCAATGTCAACTTTTCCATTTTTCAGGCGTGTGATCGGAACACTCATTACAAAACGTTCTTTCATCTCATCACTTCCCTCCAAAACAAGCGAATCAACCACTACGTCAATTTTTGCATCTGGATCTTCCGTTTTCAATACAACATTGAACTTTTCCTTTGTTTTATTGGTCAAATTGAGTTCGAAGATGTTTCCAATGTTTCCGTCTTTCGTAACATGATGTGTTGTTCCACGCTGACGAATAATTTTCGCTTCGAAATCGCTTCGTGTTACAAGCAACACAACGAGTACTCCCATCAACCCGATCAATAAGGCAGTATACGCCTTTACTCTTCTTGTCCACTCGAAACGCGTTCCATTTTTAATTCCATTTTCAGAAACAAAACGAATCAGTCCTTTTTCCAATCCAACGGCATCCATCATGTGATCACACTCATCGATACAAGCCGTACAGTTGACACATTCCAACTGAGTACCGTTACGGATATCAATTCCAGTAGGACATACGTTCACACACTGATGACAGTCGATACAGTCACCTTTACCCGTTGCAGCGCGATCCTCGTTCTTTTTGAATTTCGCTCTTCCTTCTTCCTTTTCTCCACGCAAATGATCGTATGCAACTACCATTGAGTTAGGGTCTAGCAATACTCCTTGAAGTCGACCGTACGGACAAATGGTCGTACATACTTGCTCACGCAATCGACTGAAAACCATGTAGAATACCGTAGTAAAAATCACAATCGCAATGAAACCACCGTAGTGCTCACTCAACTTCCCTGTTTGAATATTCCAGAGTTCATCAGAACCGATAATGTACGCCAAGAAGGTATTGGCAATTAAGAATGAAATGAGCCAGAAGATCGAATGCTTTAATACACGTTTTCTGATTTTCTCACCATTCCATGGCGCTGCCGCTAGTTTTTTCTGTCGTGTCCAGTCTCCCTCAATCCAATACTCAATTCGACGGAAGACCATCTCCATGAAGATTGTTTGCGGACATACCCAACCACAGAAGAGTCGACCATAGATAATTGTAAAGAGAATGATCGATACAATTCCAATTACAAACGCGATCGCGAATAAGTAAAGGTCTTGTGGCCAAAAGATTTTTCCAAAGATGACGAACTTACGCTCGATCACATTAAAGAGAAGCATTTGTTCTCCTCCGATCTTAATGTGAGGAGCTGCGAAGAGAAAGACCAGCAAGACGTAGCTGACAATCTTCCTGTAGTTGTAAAATCTACCTGAAGGTTTCTTTGGGAAAATCCATTTTCTACTTCCATCCTCCTCTACTGTAGCAATCCTGTCACGGAATGCTTCTTCCTGATGTTCTTCCTCTTCAATCATCTCTTAAAAAATTACGTTTCAATCATTCATCTCCGCCCTCTTCCTCAATGATTTCTCCTTGAGGAGCAGAACCTTCTGCGTAAGGCATTGCCATAACGAATGAAGCCACTTGTTGTATCTCAACAGGATTCAGTTTCGATTCGTGCTCCGGCATCTTGTTGTTTGGAGATCCAACACGGATTGTTTTGTAGATACTTGCGATGTCGTATCCGTAAATCCATGTGTTATCCGTCAAGTTTGGACCGATGTTTCCTTCTCCTTTTGCAGAGTGACATGTTACACAGTTTGCATCAAATAGCTTGCTACCTGTTGCGAGATCTGCTGCATCTGTCATTTGCGTGGCGTTCGTTTCATCGATGTTCATCGCCATTGCTTTACGGTATGCTTCTTTTTCGATTTCCGCTTGCTTTACTTCTTTTTCGTACGCAGCAATTTGGAGGTCAGAAGTTCCGAGAATGTGGTAATTAAAGATGTAGATGACACCGAAAATAATTGTACCATAGAACATCCATACCCACCAAGGTGGTAAGTTGTTATCCAACTCACGGATTCCATCGTATTCGTGGTGCAACAAAATTGTTTCCTCATCTTCGATGGCTACGGCATCCGTAAGGATTTTGTTCACTTTCGTTACCACTGCATCTTCCTTGATTTCTTCTGGTGTTTTCTCATCGGCCACCATCTCAACGAAGTTGTTGAATAATCTTCTCATGTAGAGCAATACTCCCACTAACAAGATGTTGAATCCAACCAATGCGTATAAATCAGAGTTTTCTACCAATAACCAAGGTTGACCGTCGACCGCTTCACCAGGTTGAAGGAAGTCTAGCGCATTACTGCTGTTTGCAATAAACGTAGTTCCAATGATTACAAGTATCAAGTTTTTCAATCCTCCCGATTTACTCTCACCACTTGTATCAGCTTCGGCTTGATTCATTTTCGCAAATCTTTCTTTGAAATAATCAGAACCGATGTATCGTTTGATCGCTCCTGACATCATCACAATAGCAATAAGCAAGATGATTGCCGTAATGATGAGTGCGTAGAACACCGTAAGGTTCGTTTCATAATTAGGAAGTAGAACAACTTCTGGCTCAGCTATACTTGTTGACCCAGTTGTTTCTTCTTCTACAGGTGGTACCCAATTATCTACGAAGTCCAAAATAGCATCTACTTCTTCGTTCGTCACCACTTGTGCAGGCATTTTACTAACATCAAAATCTTTGATCGCCAATGCCATTTGGCTCGTTCCACCGTCGATGAGATTCTTTGAGTTTTTCACCCACTCGTACAACATCTCAGCTTCACCAGCATCTGCCCATTTTTGTTTTACACCTTGCAATTTCGGACCTGTCATATCTTTTTCCAGATTATGACAGGTGGCACACTTCGCTTTAAATAAACCTTCACCATCCTGTGCGAAGATTCCTCCGCTGTTGATCCATAGAATGAGGATGATTAAATATTTCAATCTCGTTTTCATACTCGTTTATTTTTCAAGCGGGTGCTTAGGTTCAACATTATTTTCTTCTTCGAAAGGAAGTGCACTGAGCTCTTCCACTCTAGACTTTTTCATTCGAGCAACATAGGTGAACATCACTACGAAAAAGATTACAAAGATGAGTAGCGAAATAATTGGATAAATATCGATCCCATCTATTTCAGTCATATTGTGTTTGATATATCGTAACATAGTTCCTCTATTATTCTGTTATTACTTCGGTTGGTTCAGCAACAGTATCGTTTACTGCTGCTGGTTCTGCTTCAACCACTTCTTCCTCTGCTTCTTCTTGAACAGCCATTTTCTTAATGTCCGTTCCTAATCGTTGCAAGTAAGCAATCAACGCGACGATTTCTTTTGACTTGAGGTCATTCACAAGTTGCTCCTTGTTCATGCTTCCTTTCAACTCTTCGGTAGTGTTGTTCAACAAGTCATTGATGATATCCTCAGCAATTGGTAAAGCTTGCTTATGCATATCTGCCACCGCTCGTTGATCATAATCCTTACCGTATTCTTTCTCGTAAGGAACACCTAGCGTTTCCATCACTCTGATTTTCGCTGGCATTAAATCTGTATCGAAATCATCGTCTTTCAACCATGTGTAGGCTGGCATCACCGTTCCATCAGAGATATCTTTTGGTCTAAGCATGTGCTCATAGTGCCAGTAATTACTTCGTTTTCCACCTTCTCTCGCCAAATCTGGACCTGTACGTTTAGATCCCCATTGGAATGGGTGGTCGTATACAAACTCACCAGACTTAGAGTATTCTCCGTAGCGTTCAGTTTCAAAACGCAATGGACGAATCATTTGAGAGTGACAGTTGTAACATCCTTCACGAACATAGATATCGCGTCCTTCCAACTCAAGTGGTGTATAAGGTTTCACCGCTGAGATATGTGGTACGTTACTCTTCACGATCAATGTTGGAATAATTTCCACAGCTCCACCGATGATGATTACGATTGTTGTTAAGATCATGAAACGAACTGGACGTCTTTCGATCGCACGGTGCCAGTACTCTCCACTCTTCACTTTTGCGTGCTTCGTAACCGCTGCTTCTGCAGGCTCATCCGCCAAGAAGTTTCCAGACTTTGCTGTCTTGATCAAGTTGTAGAACATCATCACTGCTCCCGTGATGAACAAGATTCCTCCAATTGCACGAAGTACGTAGTAAGGCTCAAGTGCTGTCACTGTTTCCAAGAATTCAGGGTGAGTCAAGTTTCCATCGTCTTTGAAATCTTGCCACATCAATCCTTGCATAAACCCAGCGATATACATCGGCACAGCGTATAGGATAATCCCCAAAGTAGCGATCCAGAAGTGTTGATTTGCCAATTTCTTAGAGTACAATTTTACACGGAACATTTTAGGGAACAACCAGTAAAGCATACCGAAGGTGAGCATACCATTCCATCCCAATCCACCAACGTGAACGTGTGCAATTGTCCAGTCTGTAAAGTGAGAGATTGAGTTAACGTTTTTCAATGACAACAAAGGACCTTCGAAAGTAGCCATACCGTAAGCAGTTAAGGCAACTACCATGAATTTCAACATTACATCGTCACGTACTCTATCCCAGGCACCACGAAGCGTCAACAATCCGTTCAACATACCCCCCCAAGAAGGAGCGATCAACATCACAGAGAAAACAACTCCTAAACTTTGCGCCCAATCAGGCAAAGATGTGTACAACAAGTGGTGAGGTCCTGCCCAGATGTACAAGAAAATCAATGCCCAGAAGTGAATAATCGAGAGTCGGTATGAGTACACCGGACGATTTGCCGCTTTTGGTACAAAGTAGTACATCAATCCAAGATAAGGTGTTGTTAAGAAGAAGGCCACGGCGTTGTGTCCGTACCACCACTGAACAAGTGCATCCTGTACCCCAGCGTACGCTGAGTAACTTTTAAAGAATGATACTGGAAGTTCGAATGAGTTGAAGATGTGCAATACAGCCACTGTTACAAATGTGGCGATGTAGAACCAGATGGCTACGTACAAGTGCTTCACTCTTCTGTTCAAAATAGTTGCGAACATGTTCCATCCCCAAACTACCCACATGATAGCGATCAAGATGTCGATCCACCACTCGAGTTCAGCATATTCTTTACTCGCACTAATTCCGAATGGAAGCGTTAACACCGCACATACGATGATGAACTGCCATCCCCAGAAGTTGATGTAACTTAATTTATCGCTCCACATTCTTGTTTTGAGCAATCGTTGCAAGGAGTAATAGACCCCTGTAAAGATTCCGTTTCCTACGAAAGCAAAAATCACCGCATTGGTATGCAGTGGTCGAATGCGTCCGAACGAGAGATATCGGAACCCTAAGTACTCATTAAAAAAATTGGGGAATGCTAATTGCAGCGCGGCAATTATCCCAACAAGCATCCCGATAATCCCCCATATAATGGTGGCATAGGCGAAATACTTTACGATTTTGTTATCGTAACTAAACTTTTCTACTTCCATCGTCTTCTAAGTAATTTGGTTGTTCATTGTTTTCATCATCAAAGAGAACTCTAATTGATGGTGTATGATCATCTTCAAATTGACCATTCTTCGTAGCCCAAAAGAAGGAGACTAAGAAGAAGAGCGCAATAACAAGACTCACAATCAACATTAAATAGATAATTCCCATGGTACAAAGCAACCCAGAATTTGAAGCTTTTTATATGACACATGTTACTGTAAAACCTGATTTATATCATGTTTTTTGAAAGACCCGTAAAATGGGAATTCGGTCACTTTCGAAAGTGGATAAATACCGTGCTGATAATCACGATTGAAATAGAGCTAATTGGCATTAAAACAGCGGCTACAAGGGGAGTCAAATTTCCAGAAATGGCAAATCCCAATCCGATAATATTGTAGAAAATTGAGAAGGCTAAACAGATTTTTAAGACGGTTCTTGCAAAATTACTTGCCGTCAAAATTGTGGTTAATTTGTGCAATTTGCTCGCCTCTAAAATTCCATTTGAATTGGGTGAAAACTGAAAAACATCTTCAGAAATGGCTATTCCTACGTCGGCTTTTGCCAGCGCTCCAGAATCATTTAACCCATCGCCTATCATCATAACGTGCTTTCCTTCCTCTTGCAGCTGTTTCGTATAGGCAAACTTATCTTCTGGAGACTGTTTGAACAGGCAATTTTTAAGTGATGGAAAGGCCGCTTGCATGAGCTCTGCATCTTTTTCTGAATCACCAGAAAGCACATGAACAGTATAGTTCGACGTCAATTCCGCCATCATGGACTCCAACCCATCACGCAGTTCCGAAGCAAATAAGAACTTTCCTTTTACCTTTCCGTTGATTGAAACGAATGTACCTTCCTGTGATTCAAGCCCCATGAATTTGGCACTTCCAATTTTGATGAATTGATTGCCCACTTTTCCTTCAATCCCTTGTCCAACAGATTCAAGGTATTCGTCTACTTCACTGTCAGAATCAATCGAAAGTTCCTTACTCTTGATCCAACGTGCAATCGTACGAGACAAAACATGCGTGGAAGAATTCGCTAAAATCAACAAATTTCCCCATTCGATATCTGAGAGTTCTTCTCCTTCGAAACTTACTTTTTCCTGACTTCCTTTGGTGAGCGTTCCCGTTTTATCGAACACAATATCCGTTACCTCATTGATGTCTTCGATCACCTCGGTATTTTGCAAGTACAGTCCATAACGCCCCATTTTCCGCATCGTATTACCGAAGGTAAAGGGTCGAGATAAGGCCAAAGCACACGGACACGCTACAATTAATACCGAAACAACGGTGGATACAATGCGGTTTGCATCAATAAACGCCCATGCGATTGCTGAAACCGAAGCAACAATGATTACTCCAATCAAAAAATAGGTCGATAATTTATCCCATTTCTTCTGAGAAACAGAACGTTCTTCCGACACGGTACTCGATTGGTTCCACAAATTCGCCAACCTGCTTCGCTCCGATTTACTCTTCGCTTGAAAGCGCGTTTTCGCTCCAATGAGTCGTCCTCCAGCATACACCAACTGCCCTTTATTGATGGCCACTGGAACGGATTCTCCCGTAACAAAGCTGTAATCAATTTGAGCTGTTTCCGAGATCAAAATCACATCACACGGAACGATTTCATCGTTTCGAATCAATAAGTGATCTCCCTCTTCTATTTTCTCGATCTCCACAATTTCCTCTTCCCCATTTTTCAAGCGTAACACCGCAACAGGAAAGTACGAGGCATAATCTCGATCGAACGACAATGAACGATACGTTTTTCGTTGAAACCATTTCCCAATAAGCAAGAAGAAAATAAACCCTGCGAAGCTATCCATGTATCCTGGTCCTAAACCTGAAAAAATATGATAACAACTCTGGGCGTACAAGGCGAGAATCCCCAAGGTAATGGGAACATCAATATTGATTTGCTTGTAGCGAATCGCTTTGAAAGCCGAAATGTAATAGTCACGTGCGGAATACAGCAATACAGGAACGGAGACAAAAAATGACAAATAGGCCGTCAACGATCGGAAACCAGCGTGAGCATCATCAATTCCTAAATACTCAGGAAAACTCCAAAGCATAATGCTCCCAAAAGCGAAGCCTGCAACACCCATTTGATATAAAAAGGTTTTGTCGATGGACTTGTTGACTTCCTTCTTTTCTTCAAAATTGGGTGGATACCCAATCCGATCAAGCAATAAAGCTAGCTCAGGGAAAGGGAATGACTTTTGAAAAACAATGGTCGCTGTTCGTTCGGTGAAATTCGTCTGACAACTGAGGATTCGAGGCTCAATCTTGTGAATATTCTCTAACAAGTAGATACACGACGAGCAATGGATGGCCGGTAGGAAAAGCTTTACGTGGATGGAGTTATCATCTTCGAAATCTATGTAGCGTTCACGAATGGCTGGAAGATCAAGAAAATCATAGCGATGAACATCCGAAGACTTGGGTTTCACTCCCGCCTGATCTTCCATCGCGTAGAACGAATTCAATCCATTCTCATGGAGCAATTGATAGACACTTTTGCAGCCATTGCAACAAAATTTCTTATCTCCGAGTGTGTACCCCTTCCCGATTACATCATCCCCACAATGGTAACAACTTTCGCTCATATTGTTCGTGAAAACACGCCTTCTTTCCTAGAGTTTGATTGTAAACTTCGATCGAAAATCATACATACATTGCGAACGAATGGAATCCCTGCTTCGGTAATCTTCAGCGTGTTCCCTTCCATCTCCACCAATTGATCTTCGACCATTTCTCCAAGCTTTAACAACACATTCAAGTAAAAATCAAATGACTCCTGTTCTCCAATTTCTGTTTCGAAATGACACATTAAGTCGAGAATATGTTGCCGGACAATCAAATCATCCTTAGTTAACAAATGTCCTCTAAAAATAGGCAATTGTTCGTTTTTGATTCCTTCTAAATATGCTTCTACGCTCTTTTTATTCTGAGCAAATCCGAACCAACTATCGGAAATTGCCGACATTCCCAATCCAATCAACATGGGTGTATTTTGCGTCGTATATCCCATGAAATTGCGGTGGAGGTTCTTTGACAAGAAAGCAATCGACAGAGAATCTGTGGGAAGTGCGAAGTGATCCATTCCGATTTCCAAATATCCCGCTTCAATCAGCTTTAATTTAGATTGTTCGTAGAGTTCACGCTTCACTTCTCCCGTTGGGAGATCATCCTCGTTAAAACCGCGCTGACCTGTCCCTTTCACCCATGGAACATGAGCGTAGCTGTACAGCGAAATACGATCTGGACGTAATTCTAAGGTCTTTTCAACCGTGAATAAAATATCTTTCAACGACTGCTTTGGCAAACCAAAAACGAGATCGTGACTAATCGAATCATAGCCCATTTCTCTGGCCAAATCATGTACTTTCTTGACTTGCGAGAAGGGTTGAATTCTATGAATGGCTTTCTGAACTTCAGGATTGTAATCTTGCACACCTAAACTCAGTCGTCTGAAACCGAGTGCATGCAGTTTACGCAAATGCTCCTCCGACGTGTTATTCGGGTGTGCTTCAAATCCCATTTCGACCTCGGAAGGATCAACTGTTTGGTCTTCGAGCAGAGCTTCTACCAATCGAACCAATTCATCCGCAGCAAAAAAGGTTGGTGTACCACCTCCAAAATGAAGTTCTTTGATTTGAGCACCAGAAAGCCCCTTTTTTTTGTACAAGCGCCATTCTTTGATCACTGCATCGATATATGGTTCTTCCACCGCATGATTCTTCGTAATGCGCTTATGGCAGCCACAAAACGTACACAAACTCTCACAATAAGGTAAGTGAACATATACGCTCACCTCATCACTTTTGAAATGTTCTTGATTTCTGCGAATGGTCGCTAACCACTCTTCACTCTTCAACGGATCATTCTTCCAGTATGGAACCGTTGGGTACGATGTATATCTCGGACCTGGGACATCATACTTACGAATGAGTTGTGCACGTTTATCAGAATTCATGGATCAAATGTAATTCCTTCATGTCCGCAAAAAAATGACCTAAATCATACTTCCTAAAAAAAGTAAAATCACTACCTTTGATATGAAAACGAATCGACCGCAAATGTTGGAAAAATCACACAAGCACATCACGTGCGAAAATTGTCTATCACGTAAGGACTCCCTATTTTGTTCTATGACGGGAGGTGATTTGGAAAAGGTAGACTCCAATAAATCGTGTTCGTACTTTAAAAAAGGGCAACCTCTATTTATTGAAGGAGGATTGCCTCGTGGAGTTTTCTGCATCAATGAAGGAAAGGTGAAAATCTATTCCCGTGGTGAAGAAGGAAAGGAACAAATCATTCATGTGGCGACATCTGGAGAGATTGTTGGTTTCCGTGCGATGTTTAGCGGAGAACCTTATTCTGTTGCAGCGAACACACTCGAAGAAAGTAATATCTGTTTTATTTCAAAAGATGATTTTTTAGATCTCGTAGATACGAACGCGACGCTGAGAAACGGAATTCTACGTGAATTATCAAAAGAATTAGCTGATCGTGCTTCTTTCATTAAGAATATGGCACAAAAGTCAGTACGAGAACGTCTCGCTTCTGCCCTTTTAATCCTTGATGATATTTACGGTGAAGATTTCATTAATTTATCTCGAGAAGATTTGGCCAACTTCGTTGGAACCGCTACAGAAACCTTAATCCGTTTATTGAAAGATTTCAAAGATGACGGATTTGTCACAACTCATGTCCGTAAAATTGAAGTATTGGACAAAGAAGGTTTGATCCGATTGGCAGGAGTCTAACTCGCTCAATCTATTTTTTTCTTAAACACATTTTGAACCCATTCGCTTCATTGCTGTACTGAATCAAAACAGTAGCCATGAAGAAAATCATTTTATCCCTACTCGGTGGTGTGTTTGCTTTTTACAGCTTTGCACAAGGAACACCACCTTCAGACAAAAAAGTTCAAGTTGCCATTCTTTTTGATACGTCAAATAGTATGGATAATTTGATTGACCAGGCCAAATCGCGTATTTGGAACATTGTGAACGAGATTAGTGAATTACGTTTTGAAGGCGCACTACCGACCATGGAATTCTCCTTGTACGAATATGGGAACGATGGACTTCAAGAAAAGGACAATTATTTACGCCAAGTGTTAGATTTCACATCTGATTTAGATGATCTTTCACAGAAAATGTTCGCCCTAAAAACTAATGGAGGAAGTGAATATTGTGGAGCCGTCATTCAAAAAGCACTTGATGAGCTTGCCTGGACGGATAATCAAGATGATCTGAAAATGATTTACATCGCAGGAAATGAAGAGTTCGATCAAGGTAAAGTTGACTACCAGAAAGCTTGCACGAACGCTAAAAGCAAATCAGTCTATATCAACTCTATTTTTTGTGGTGGTTATGACGAAGGGATTAGCTTGAAATGGTTCGAAGGAGCAGATTGTTCCGGTGGCGACTACTTCAACATTGATGCGGATCAAGAGATTGTACACATCCCAACTCCTTATGATAAAGAAATCCAATTATACAACGACTCACTCAACAGCACGTACTATGGCTTTGGAGTTGAAGGACTTCGAAAAAAAGAAATGCAAATGAAAGAAGATGCCAATGCTGACGTGATGAGTACATCTGTAGCTGCCGAGCGAAGTATTTCCAAGTCAAAGAAAGGCGTATACAAGAATTCATCGTGGGATTTAATCGATGCAATTGAAGATGGAAAGAAAATTGAAGAAATTGAGGAGGAAGCACTTCCCGAAGAATTCCAAAACAAAACCGACGAAGAAAAAATGATCCTCGTCGAGGAGAAAAAAGAGGAACGAGAAAAATATCAAGCGAAGATCGGTGAACTTGCGGTTTTGCGTGACAATTACATCTCAGAAGAGAAAAAGAAACGTGCCGAGCAGGGAGAAGAAGTTGATGACTTCGGATCCTCTGTAAACGAGAGCATCGAAAAACGCGCAAAATCCATCGGTTTTGTAAAAGAAGCTAACACACCAGAGTAGTATAGTGTTGCAAATTTCATGTTTGTTTGAACCTTGAGGTTCTGAGTCTGTCTTCGGGCAGACTTTTTTGTATCTTGGAACTATGTCCGCAACATTTACATCAAAAATTGAACACCTCGACAAACTAAACATGTCGTACATCTCCGTTTCCGATGAAATTCTTGAACGCTTCATGGAAGAAGGCGATAAATTATTGTACAATCAACGCTTCGATGTAACCATCAATGATCAAGTTACCTGGCAAGGTGGTACCGTTTCACTTGGAAACAACATGGCGTACATTACTTTTTCCAAAGCAAGAATGAAAAAGATTGGTGTTCAATTGGGAGATACTGTGACTGTACATCTCGAAAAAAACCGATCGGAATATGGATTTACTGTACCCGAAGAATTCGAGGAAGTTTTGAGACAGGATTCACATGCGAATACCCGTTTCAGCCAGCTCTCCAAAGGAACGCGCCGAGCTGTCATCTACCTTGTACTTCAAATCAAGTCCAGCGAGAAACGAATCGAAAAAAGCATCTTCTTGATGGAAAACCTCAAACGCGCCCCAGAGAAAGTCACGATGCGACATCTCCTCGGAAAAGATTTGCCCTAAGAATTGGCTATATTTGCCGAAAATTTAGATTTGATGGCAGTTTACTTAGACAACGCAGCAACAACACCAATTGCTCCCGAAGTGGTAGAAGCAATGCTTCCTGTGCTTACCAATAGCTACGGAAATCCATCTTCCACTCATTCTTTTGGTCGCGAAACGAAAGCGTTGATTGAAACTTCTCGCCGATCCATAGCGAAACACCTGAATTGCCAGCCATCGGAAATTATTTTCACCTCCGGAGGAACCGAGGCCGACAACATGGCACTTACTTCAGCAGTTGTGCATTGCGACGCTAAACACATCATTACTTCAGCCATTGAACATAAGGCGGTTATCGCTACGGCGGATGCATTAAAAGCACAACACGGTGTGCGCGTTTCCTACGTGAAGCTAGATGAAAACGGAGCCGTAGATCTAAACGATTTGGAACGTTTGCTTCAAGAAGAAGGAAAAGCACTCGTTTCTTTGATGCACGCCAACAATGAAATTGCTACGCTACTTCCTTTGGAAAGAGTAAGCGAATTATGCAAAAAATATAATGCTTGTTTCCACTCGGACACCGTCCAAACAATGGGGCACTATCCGTTCGATTTACAAGCTCTGGATATTGATTACATCACCTGTGCTGCCCACAAGTTTCATGGGCCAAAAGGTGTTGGTTTCCTCTATGTAAATAAAAATACGCGCTCGGAAGCGTTGATTCACGGAGGTGCGCAAGAACGTGGACTTCGCGGTGGAACAGAAAACGTATACGGAATCGTTGGATTGGCAAAAGCGATGGATTTGGCGTACGAAGACGTTAAAGCGCACCAAGAATACGTTCAAGGACTGAAAAGCTACATGATTGCTCAGCTCAAAGAGCTATTTGAAGATATCGAATTCCACGGAGATATTCGCCCAGAGTCTTCATTGTATACCGTATTAAACGTGTGTTTCCCTCGTACGGAAAAAGCAGGAATGCTCTTATTTACACTCGACTTGAAAGGTGTAGCTGTATCCGGAGGAAGTGCTTGTTCATCAGGAGCATCCGTTGGATCTCATGTGCTAACAGGTATTGATGCGGACATGACCCGTCCAAACGTACGATTCTCATTTTCAAGGTACACCACGCAAGAAGAAATCGACTACGCGCTCGAACAAATTCGTGTTGTTTTCGAAAAAACACTCGCCTAGTCCTTTTAATATTGTAACTTAGTTACATGCCACAGGAACAATTTCATATTG
>JBFHGY010000020.1:0-15276 GCA_041582905.1 Crocinitomicaceae bacterium
CGTACACTTACATCAACTGAGGCGTCAAACTTGGTTGTTGAAACTTCCTTAACTAAATTACATGCTTCTGCTAAGGTGTAAGCCTTCTCCGCGTCAATTTTCGCGAGGGCTTCTTTTCTCTTTTTAGAAATTCTTGCCATAACAATTACAATTATTTAGTTGCTGGTGCTTCACCACCTTTTACTACAACTCCCATACTTCTTGCTGTTCCGGCAACCATGCGCATTGCAGAGTCAACGGTAAAGCAATTCATATCTTGCAACTTATCTTCTGCAATGATGCGAACTTTGTCCCAAGAAATGTTTCCTACTTTCGAACGGTTAGGTTCTGAGGATCCTTTCTTAAGTTTAGTCTGCTCAAGGATCTGAACAGCTGCTGGAGGTGTTTTAATTACGAAATCAAATGATTTATCACTGTAAACAGTGATAACAGCTGGTAGAACTTTTCCTGCTTTGTCTTGTGTACGCGCATTAAACTGCTTACAAAACTCCATAATGTTCACCCCTTTCGCACCAAGCGCGGGACCAACAGGAGGGGCTGGATTAGCTGCACCACCTCTGATCTGTAATTTGATCAAACCTGCTACTTCTTTAGCCATTTGTGTTGAATTGTGTAGTCAAACATGAATACTTGCGGGAAGCTTTAATCGCTTTCTTCACTTCTACGGTTAATATACTCTTTAAACTTCTTTTTCTACTTGCATGTAGCTCAACTCGAGAAGGTTCTTACGTCCGAAGATTTTCACCATCACTTTCAGTTTCTTCTTCTCTTCGTTGATCTCATCAATCACCCCGCTGAAATTGTTGAATGGTCCATCGATTACTTTCACCGATTCTCCAACAACAAATGGGATTTTCATTTCTTCTTCCGTTTCAGAAAGTTCATCCACCTTACCAAGGATACGGTTCACTTCTGACATTCTCATCGGATGAGGATCTCCGCCTTTTTCAGCACCGAGGAATCCGATTACATTGGGAATACCTTTGATAACGTGAGGAACTTCACCCACTAGAGCAGCCTCTACCAAAACGTAACCAGGGAGATATGCTTTCTCCTTGCTTACTTTCTTTCCGTTTCTAATTTGGAATACTTTCTCTGTAGGGATCAATACTTGTCCCACGAAGTCCGTCAGTTTAAGACGCGAGATTTCCATGTCCAAGTATTCTTTTACCTTCTTCTCTTTTCCGCTTATAGCACGAACAACGTACCAACGTTTTTTAATCTCTCCCATTGGGTAACGACTATTTAAATATTTGGTAGATGAATCCTAATGCTCCTTCCCACGTTTTTCCTCCTGTAATTCCGAATGCGAAATCCATTACGAAAATGATTAGGGCAATAATCACGGAAGCAACAACAACAATGATTGTGTTACTTTGAAGCTCTTTCCATGTCGGCCATGTAACTCTGTGTACCATTTCGGTAACAGTTTCACTGAGGTATTCTTTCACTTTTGACATTTCTTCTATTTTGCACGGGCGGTAGGGCTCGAACCCACGACCAATGGATTTGGAATCCACTACTCTACCAACTGAGCTACACCCGTGTGTAAAAGGGGGAATTTGACTTCCCCCTAATTATTTTGTTAGCACATTGTGCTAGTGTTATCGATATTACTCGATGATTTCAGTCACCTGACCAGCACCTACAGTTCTACCTCCCTCACGGATTGCAAAACGAAGTCCTTTGTTCATTGCAACTGGTACGATCAAGTTAACTTGGATCGTTACGTTATCACCAGGCATTACCATGTCACGTCCTTCTTCCAACATGATTTCTCCAGTAACGTCAGTTGTTCTCAAGTAGAACTGTGGACGGTATCTGTTGTGGAATGGAGTGTGACGTCCACCTTCTTCTTTCTTCAATACGTAGATCTCAGCTTTGAATTTGCTGTGTGGTGTAGTTGAACCTGGTTTACAGATTACCATTCCACGTTTGATTTGAGACTTTTCAATACCTCTCAACAAGATACCAACGTTATCTCCAGCTTCTCCTCTGTCCAAGATTTTACGGAACATCTCAACCCCTGTTACTGTAGATGAAAGTTTCTCATCTCCCATTCCAAGGATATCAACAGGATCTCCTGTGTTGATCACACCAGTTTCGATACGACCTGTAGCAACAGTTCCACGACCTGTAATTGTGAACACGTCCTCAACTGGCATCAAGAAATCTTTCTCAACGTCACGTGGAGGAAGCTCGATCCATGTATCAACAGCATCCATCAATTCGTTAACAGTAGCAACCCACTTGTCTTCACCGTTCAATGCACCAAGTGCAGAACCTTGAATTACTGGTGTGTTGTCTCCGTCGTACTCATAGAAATCAAGCAATTCTCTGATTTCCATTTCTACCAATTCCAAAAGCTCTTCATCATCAACCATATCCACTTTGTTCATGAATACAACCATTCTTGGAACACCAACTTGACGTCCTAGAAGGATGTGCTCACGAGTTTGTGGCATTGGTCCATCAGTAGCAGCAACTACCAAGATAGCTCCATCCATTTGAGCAGCTCCAGTAACCATGTTCTTTACGTAATCGGCGTGACCTGGACAGTCAACGTGTGCGTAGTGACGGTTAGCAGTTTGGTACTCAATGTGAGATGTGTTAATTGTGATACCACGCTCTTTTTCCTCTGGTGCGTTATCGATAGATGAGAAATCACGAGTTTCAGCAAGACCTTGAGAAGACAATACTGAAGAGATTGCCGCAGTCAAAGTAGTTTTTCCGTGGTCAACGTGACCAATTGTTCCGATGTTAACGTGTGGTTTGGAACGATCAAATGTTTCCTTAGCCATTGTTCTGTTTTTGTTACTTAGTTATTAATAAAACCCTTATATATGCAGAAATCACCCTATTTTTGGGTGAATCTTCTATTTCACTTTCCTGAGCCAATGACGAGAATTGAACTCGTGACCTCTTCCTTACCAAGGAAGCGCTCTACCACTGAGCTACACCGGCAAATTAAAGTTCTTTCAAAATGCTTCTCAAACAGAGTTCCAATTGAGAAGCGTTGAGCGGGAGACGAGATTCGAACTCGCGACCCTCAGCTTGGAAGGCTGACGCTCTACCAACTGAGCTACTCCCGCTTATAATTACTTATACTATTCCGAAAAACACATTTGTGGGGAGAGCAGGATTCGAACCTGCGAAGACATAGTCAGCAGATTTACAGTCTGCCCTCGTTGGCCGCTTGAGTATCTCCCCAACACTTGGAGCCGATGGAGGGACTCGAACCCCCGACCTGCTGATTACAAATCAGCTGCTCTAGCCAGCTGAGCTACATCGGCACAATGTGAATTTCTTCGATATTTGAAAGAACTTTAAAAGTGTTTCCCCCGTTTGGGGAGTGCAAATGTATGAAACTATTTTCGTTGCGCAATGCTTTTTTTGAAAAAAAAATAAAAAAAAATGAGGGCTCTAAAAAAGAACCCTCATTTTCAAGCTTTTATATTTTAAGCAACTTTGGCTTTATACTTTTCAATTTGCCTTTTTAGTGCATCAACAACATTATCTGTTGCCTCCTCAAAACTCCTACATTGTTTCTTTGCGAAAAGTTCACCTCCTGGCATTAGCAATTTCACCTCGGTAATCTTATTCTCTCTTTCGCTATTTTTATCTACCCTTAAATAGACCTCACTCGCTATTATCTGGTCGGACATCAATTCTAGTTTCCCAATTTTTCCATGAATAAAGTCAACTAGTTTCTTGTCTGCAGTAAAATGTACTGTGTTTACTTTGAAATCCATCGTGCGTTAATTTTGTTGTCCCCTTGGATGAGACTGTGAGTAAATTGCCGTCAACTCCGCAAACGAATTATGTGTATAAACTTGCGTTGCTGACAAGTTCGCATGACCAAGTAACTCTTTCAACACTTCCAACCCTGCACCATTGTTTAACATATGCGTGGCGAAGGTATGTCTGAGCACATGCGGACTTTTTTTCTTAACATCCGTTGTCAGAGAAAGGTACTTATTAATTCTTCGATAAACAAACTTAGGGTAGAGATTTTTGCCAGTTTTTAACACAAGTAAAGCGTCTGTAGAAACGGCTAATTGTTGGCGCTCATTCTTATAGATCTGAATGAGCTGACTCAAGTCACTTGAAATAGGAATAATTCGCTCCTTATTTCTTTTTCCTAGCACTTTTATCTGACTAGATGAAACGCTCGACTCCTTCAATCCTATCAATTCACTTAGACGAATTCCGGTTTGGTAGAGCAACTCAAACATGAGACGATCCCGAATTCCATCAAAGTCATCGGAGAAAATTGGCGATAGATTAGCAGGAGTCAGATGTTTTTGCTGTACAAAAGAAGGTAGTCGTTTATTATTCTTCGGACCTCGAATAAGTTTCATCGGATTATCGGAGATAATCGCTTCCTTTTTGAGCCATTTAAAAAACGTTCTTAAAGTAGACAACTTTCGATTCACGGATTGAGTTGCGTACTCGTTTTCCATGAGGTCAACCATCCATCCCCTTATCAATCGGGCGCTGACTTCTTTACATTCATTCAAACTACTAATCTCAGCAAACTCTAAAAACTGTTCAATATCTTTCCTGTACGCAACAACTGTATGTTCCGAGAAGCGCTTTTGAGCCGAGATGAAATCAATGAAATTATCGAGCATAAAAAAAGGAGCTACTCCATCACATGATGGAATGCTCCTTTATACGTATTTTAACGAATTAAGTTACGTCTATACCTCAGCAGATTGAAGTCTTTGCTTGTAAGCCGCACGGATTTTCTCCTGACGTTTCAAAACAGAAGGCTTTGTAAACTCACGTCGATCGCGAAGTTCACGCATCACTTTCGTTTTCTCGAATTTCTTCTTGTACTTCTTGATCGCTCTCTCGATGTTTTCACCTTCTTTAACTGGGATAATCAACATATTATTTCTTCTTTAAGTATCTTTTTTAACAATTCGTTGTTCACGAATGAGGCAGCAAATATACAACTAATAAATATAATTGCAATTAATCCTTTAAAATTTCTCTTGAAATTACCAATTTTTGAATCTCGGAAGTCCCTTCACCAATGGTCATTAGCTTCGCATCTCTCAAGAATTTCTCCGCTGGATACTCTTTAGTATATCCATACCCCCCCATGATTTGTACCGCTTCATTACCGCATTTTACAGATACTTCACTTGCGTAGTATTTCGCATAAGCACCCAACTTAGTAACTGGCTTGTGATTGTTCTTTGCATACGCCGCTTGCAATGTAAGCAACTCAGCAGCTTCTACTTCGGTAGCCATATCCGCTAGTTTAAATCCGATCGCTTGGAACTGCGCAATGGCTTTTCCAAATTGCTCACGTTCTTTTGCGTATTTCACAGAAGCTTCGTATGCACCACGGGCAACACCGCAACTCAATGCAGCAATAGAAATTCTACCTCCATCCAAAACTTTCATCGCCTGAACGAATCCCATTCCGACTTCACCGATCACATTTTCTTCTGGTACGCGAACATTGTCAAAAATAAGCTCAGCTGTTTCACTCGCGCGTACCCCCAATTTATCTTTGATTTTTACTGCTGAGAATCCTGGTGTTCCTTTTTCTATGATAAACGCAGTGATACCGCGACTATCCAAAAGATCTCCTGTTCTAACAAGTACAACCGCCACGTCTCCAGACAGACCATGTGTAATCCAGTTCTTTGCACCGTTGATTACCCACTCATTTCCTTCTTTCACCGCGGTAGTCTTCATGCGCATGGCATCTGACCCTGTATTTGGCTCGGTTAACCCCCAAGCTCCAATAAATTCACCGGACGCCAATTTCGGAAGGTATTTTTTCTTTTGTTCCTCAGAACCGTGATAAAAGATATGACCTGTGCAAAGGGAATTGTGAGCAGCAACACTCAGCCCAATTCCTCCACATACCTTTCCAAGTTCCATCAAGGCAGTAGCATACTCGAAGTAGCCAAATCCTGATCCACCGTATTCTTCCGGTACATAGATTCCGAGCAAACCTAGTTCGCCCATTTTCTTCATTACATCCACAGGGAAATGCTCTTCTGCATCCCACTGGTTCAAATGAGGTTTAATTTCTTTTTCAGCAAAGTCACGCACCATTTGGGCGATCATCTTCTGATTTTCATTTAACTCAAAATTCATTATTGCTAGTTCTAAAGTGATAAGTTTTAATAGCTAACAAAACTAGTAATATTGTCGGAAAATTGCCTCAATTTCTCATCTCCATTCAGAAACTCGAGAGAAACCAAGAAATTGAAACCTGCCACTTTTCCACCACTTTTCTGGATCAAATGAGCTGCAGCCTCTGCGGAACCTCCAGTTGCCAACAAATCATCATGGATGAGAACATTCTGTTGTTCACTGACAGCATCCGTATGCATTTCAATGGTTGCGCTCCCATACTCCAAGTCATAATCATGACTGATTTTTTCATAGGGCAGTTTCCCCTTTTTTCGAATCAAAATGAAAGGAATACCCAAGCGCATCGCGAGCGGGTATCCAAATAGAAAACCTCTTGATTCGATGCCTGCGATAGCATCTAGGTTTTGGTTCTCATACATTTTCACCATTTCATCCAAGACTTCATTCGACAATTGCGCATTTTGCATAATTGGTGTGATGTCTTTAAACACGATTCCTTCTTTTGGGAAATTCGGCACATCGCGTATTGCGGATCTAAGTTTATCTTCTACTGTCATAC
This sequence comes from Crocinitomicaceae bacterium, assembly GCA_041582905.1. Taxonomy (GTDB): domain Bacteria; phylum Bacteroidota; class Bacteroidia; order Flavobacteriales_D; family Crocinitomicaceae; genus UBA4466. The sequence continues at coordinate 6,683 of JBFHGY010000020.1, forward strand.
TACAAAGTTAAGTAGGGTTCTATTTTCACAAAGGTTACTTCATCGATTAGTTTCGATCGTTTAATCTCTTTCAAATCCGTGTACTCACCAGACTGTTCTCTCATCTTTACAATAGAGTTTGCTATACTAAAACTGATGTAAGGGTGGCCTGAAAGCTCTTCTGATGTTGCCTTGTTAATGGAGATTTTGCGAATGGGCTCATTATTCAACACAATAAACTCCTCAATTTCTTGATACTTGATCAGGTCCATTTTCCACAACTCAAGCAGTTGCTCTTTGTATGTGTATCCCCCCAGTTTTTCACGATACCCTACAATTCGTTTTGCGAAATACGGTCCAATTCCTCTCACCTTTAGAAAGTCATCTTCGGTTCCTGAATTTAGGCTAACATGGTATTTCTTCTTATCCTCGGGTGTCTCTTTCCGTTGATCTGAAAGGATACTTAATGGGTTTGGATAAAACGTAGAATCTTTCAACAACTCAAAAGCGGGCTCTGGAAGTACATAAATCCGCTTGAGATCAGCATTCGAATTAAACCCGCGTTTCGCTAATCTCACAACGATTGCTGCCTGTTTTTCGCTTAATCCCAGCGCCATCCAATCGGATTGTGTATAAACATTCGGATCGAACTTTGATGGTGGCTTTTTAAACCGACTTTCGTACGAATTCTTCTTGTACTTCTTTCGTTTCTTTTTCGCCCAAACCTCTTGCCGTTCTACCAGATTACTTTCTGCAATCTTCAACTCCTCAAACGAAATATCTGTATCTTCAAAATGAGATGACCCAGCCAATAACCTTGGTAAAAACGATACCATAGCCACCAGAAAAATCAAAGCAAGGACCGCCCTTCTATTTCGTTTAGAGATTGGCACTTTATGCTTTTTTGATCGCAGCTTTAAAGCGTGCTCGTTCTTCCTTCACCTTCGGCAATAGCAAGAATAGACCGATCATGTTCGGTACAAGCATCGCAAAAATCATCGCGTCAGAGAAATTAATAACCGCTCCCAATTGGGCAGCTGCTCCAACAATTACAAACAAACAGAAAAGTCCTTTGTAGATATACTCTACTTGCTTTGATCTTCCAAATAAGTAAGACCAAGCTTGGTATCCATAGTACGACCATGAAATCATACTTGAGAAAGCAAACAGGATAACTGCAATCGTTAACACCAGTGGGAACCATGATAAATTCGAACCAAATGCTTTGGAAGTAACTTCCACTCCTTGCTTCACCTCTTCACCGTAGGTCATAATCGATCCATCACCATTACTGATGATCAGTACAAGTGCTGTCATGGTACATACTAAAACCGTATCAATAAATGGCTCCAACAATGCCACATATCCTTCGCTGGCTGCATATTTGGTCTTTACCGCAGAGTGAGCAATTGAAGCAGAACCAATTCCTGCCTCGTTCGAGAATGCCGCACGTTTAAACCCTTGAATTAACACTCCAAACACCCCTCCGGCTATTCCTAAACCTGTAAACGCTCCGTCAAATATCTTCCCGAATGCAGAAGGAATTTCCGTAAAATGCATTCCCAAAATAATGAGCGCACACACTACATAAATCCCCACCATAAAAGGAACGATCTTATCCGTCACTTTTGCAATCTTTTTAATTCCTCCAATGATCACGATACCAACAAGAATGGCCATGATCAATCCGAAAATCCAACCACTTCCTGTGAGTGGAGTAGTTTTGGCGTTTCCTAAGAAGTCAGCTTTTGCAATCGTCATATCTGATGACGTCCCTGCTAACACAACCGAGTCACCTTCCACTTTAGACACTTGCCCTAAAAACTTCGCAGGCTTCGAGTAAACAATCGTTCCTCCCACAAGCTCCTTTGAAGCTTCTGGTTTCATCCAGCTTCCCTCTTCACTTTTCGTAAGAATAGAATCCTTCTTGAAAGTTTTCATGTCAAGCACCAACTCTTCCTTATTCTTCCCGATAGATTCCAAGTGAACAGAATCTTTTGACACATCTGTTACATTGTATTCCGTATTCTCAAAATAACTGTAGAAGACCTGTGACTCTTTGAAATCACTTACATTATCGTCCGCTTTGATGTCACTCTGAGTGTATGACTCCAACATGGCAAATGCTTGATTCGATTGGAACATGTTTCCACCACCAAACGAACCGCCAATACACATAATCGCGAAAACGACAGCTAACACTTGTCCAACACGAAGAAGTCCTCTTTCTCTTAACCCTTTTGACAAGTAGTACATCGGGCCACCGTATACTGTTCCATCTGGACCAATCTCTCGATACTTCACTCCTAATGTACATTCCGTAAACTTGGATGCCATACCGATTAATCCGGCAACAATCATCCAGAACGTAGCTCCTGGCCCACCAATAGAAATAGCCACTGCCACACCTGCAATATTACCAAGTCCGACTGTTGCAGATAACGCCGCTGTTAATGCTTGAAAGTGAGACACCTCTCCATGATGTTCTGCATCTCTTTCTACTTTGATCGTATCTACAATATCTCCGTCTACAGCGTGAACGTGCGCCAAATCGCTTTCGGTTTCATCTTCTCGTCCTTCGATATCATCATATTTTCCACGAACGATATTAATGGCAGTTTTAAATCCTGCGATATTGATGAACTTGAAATAAATGGTAAAGAAAACTGCACCAAGAACCAACACTATTAATACCCAAGGAACTTCAATTGATTCTGTAACAGGAATGGTCGCAAAAATACCATTGACAAACCATTCTGTATAATCTCCAAATTTTTCGTCAATAATTTGGTCGATGCCCTTATCCTGAGCGAATTGTAAAAAAGGTAAAAATGTTGAAACTACTGCAATTAAGTACTTCATAAAATAGTTTTTGATTTTTGTGTGATAGTCTGATTTCACGATTCAAACAAATATAACAATATTATGCACTTGCTCATTTCGTGAGTAAATGATCTCATTATCAGTTTGAATAGAGTATTTCCAGGGTCTTTTCAAGGGTATGTGGCTTGTAGTTAATTCGCTCATAGGCCTTAGTAAGATCGAATCCTGTTTTCGGGGGACGTTTAGCAGCTTGATTCAATGTGGTACTTGAAATCTTGCTTACTTGTTCCGTTGGCAAACCAAAATGTTTTCCAATTCGAATCACCAGGTCATAAATAGACATGGTTTCGGGACCTGAAACGTGAAAAATTCCTGTTTCTTGATGCTCCAACACCCCCATACAACCGGCAGCCAAATCTTCCGCCCACGTAGGTGCTCGGAATTGATCGTCAACAATTGTGAGTGGATCACCTTTTTCCAAAGCTGATTTTGCCCATGCGATAATATTGGATTTTGTCAAACTTTCTGCATTTCCATAGACGATAATCGTACGGACAATCGAATTTTCCGTCGTCGACTGATTCTTTACGATTGCCTCAGCATCCACTTTAGATTTTGCATAAACGCTCAATGGGTTCACTTCATCATCCTCGACATAGTTTCCTTTTTCACCATCGAAAACAAAATCCGTCGACAAAAGTTGGAAATGCGCATTCACCGCGTTGCATGCCTCCACCAAATATTGCGTAGCCTTCACATTGATCAATTCACACTCGTCAGGATTCAGTTCACATTGATCCACGTTTGTCATGGCTGCGGTGTGGATCACATGCGTTGGTTGATGTTTTGAAATCACCTCCATTACTTCATCATGATTGGTGATATCCATCGTTTGGTATAGTTCAGAAGGACATTTCGAGTTCCTATTCTCCCCTTTCGAAGTTGGAATGAAGTCTATTTCCTTCTGAAGACAATAATCCACCAATTTTTGTCCAAGCAATCCATTCGATCCAGTAATTAATAGTTTCATTCTCTAACTAATTTCAAGTATTTGACAAGTTTTTTGATTTGATCCGTATTCCCTAAAACAAACAGTTTCGATCCGGCATTTACACACACATCGATTCCTGGATTAATGATGTAGTTTCCATCGCTTCCTTTAAATCCAACAATAGTAGCACCCGTAATCGTTCTAGATTCAAGCTCCCCAATTGTTTTATCCCGAAGCTCCACAGGAAGTTCTTCATAGGAAATCCCTTCGATGTTCGATTCCATATACCCCTTTACACGTATACTGTCAATGAACTCCATTACATCTGGGCTAGCAATTAGCGAAGCCATGTGCGAACCACCAACGGCATCTGGCATAATCACATTATTTGCCCCTGCAAACTTCAACTTCGATACGGAAGATGGGTTCGAGGCACGACTCACGATGAGTACTTTCTCGTTTAGCTGACGAGCTGTTAATACTACGTATAAATTGTCCGCGTCTTTGGGAAGACATGTAATAATTGCCTTTGCTGTTCCAATGGATGCACGCAACAAAATTTCATCATTCGTACTATCCCCTGAGAGGAAGTTCGCATCATCTGGTTGATGTGCAATCAGATTTTCATCTTTTTCCAATATGACATATTGGATTCCATTCGATCGAAGATCCGCCGAAACTTGACTTCCCACTCGACCAAAACCGCAAATAATTACATGATCTTTCATTTTCTTTAATTGTTGCGTCATTTTATATTCTCGAAGATGCTTCTTGTACTGACCTCCCACAACAAATGTTGTTATCGAGGTCACGGCATAAGCGAAACTACCGAAACTTGAAATAATAAGGAATGCTGTGAATAGCTTTCCTTCCATGGACATTACGCCTACTTCACCAAACCCAACTGTTGACACGGTGATGATAGTCATGTAAAACGCATCCACGAAAACCCAGCCCTCAATGAGCATATACCCAATGGTTCCAATTGCTGTAATCAGCAAGAGAAGTACCAAAAAGTAGTATATCCTTGAAAACAGTTTAGATCTGAACAGGTTCATTTACAACTCCCAAATAGTGTTTCTTCGTCTTCTTTGAAGCTTGAAGTAATGCTTATGCTCGAGCACCCATGCCATGATTAGATAAATAAGTAGTGGAGATCCTAAAGCAATAAATGAGGCATAGATAAAGCCCACGCGCACTTTTGACGTACTGATTCCCAGCTTTCGCGCCCACCACTTGCAAACCCCAAAGGATTTCATCTCAAAAAAGAAGATGATTTTCTGTATCATTCCACTCTATTTAAGGCTTTCAAACCTACCTCGCAAGATAAGCATTTTTTCAGAGAACAATAATACCTGTCCAATGCAATTAAGCCTTGCGAATCGAATGCGTTTTGTGCTCGAACACCATTCCGACTCCAAGAACGCAGAATTGTGTTTTTCTCTGATGGAAGCAATCTCAATAGGTCAATAGCGACTTCGAAATAACGCTCGTTCTTATGATGTTCGGATAACCAAAACAAAAAGGGAGCGATTGAATTGATCAGTAAATTCCTAAGCATCGCAACAGGAAGCAGTCGTTCTTCTCCCTTCTCGTTTGACATCAGTATATATTCCAAAATGAGTTCTGCATATGAACACCTTGTCAATTCTTGGATCACCTCGTCCATTTTCAGTTGCGCCATGAAATTCGCGAATTGTGGTATGCGCTTAGACGGGAAATTCCCTGGACGAGTACCTTTGAAATGCCAGCGATGTTCATCTCCCATCTGCAACGAGAAATCTCCCTGAACACAACCGCTTGTTGCAAGGATGAGCTGCTTCCTCTTTACGGCAGAAAGCTGACGAAGTGAGTTCCAAGGCAATTTCTCCGCTAGTTCCATAAACGCCATTTTATTAATCCCCATTCCGAACGCTCCAGCAATCAGTCTATACAATACTTCTTCAGGTCGTACTCCGTGTAGGTTAACTATTTTCTCACTCAGCTTCTGAATGAGTGCCTTCGTTTTCATTGATGACATGTAAATTGGATCAACGAATCCAAGTTCGCTTTTGCACGGCAGGTTGCCATTCCACTCCTGAATAGTGATTGATTGCTGAAAGTGTTCCTGATCGATCAGATCCTTCAGTTCCAAGGTTGGAATACAACACCCGTTTTGAATAATCTGAAGGTCGTTATTGTACACGACATGCAGCACCACATTATTGTAAGCTTCATCTTCATGGTGTTTGTGTTTATACCAATCGGAACCGTTTACATGGATTTCGACGGCTCCATGAAACTCAAGATTATCAAACTGTACGCAGGCCTCTTTGAAGTCTGGTCCACTATGTGATGTATTATGCGTTCCTGGATGTTTAACGGTGACAGTTGTCCCGTCAATGAGTTTTAATTTAGGACTTGGAATGCGTGATTGACTCCAAATCTGCTGCAAGTAATCTTCATGCATATCAGAATAGTTTGGTAGGTTAATACACATTAAGATACAAAAAAAGGCGCTCTTACCGAACGCCTTTTTCTTTATTTCTTATGCCTTTTTAGTAAGGTAAGTATTCCAAGTATTTCGGATCAGCTGCTGGAGCTGTTTCTGGATCGAAGTCCAATGAGAGTACCGCACCTTCCGTACGACGGTTCATTGTATGCAGCGCCTCAAACAGTTCTTTATTCGAACGTCTAAATCCGTTAATGTAAGACTCCTTCAACACAACTGGCTCACCACCTGATGACTGAGAAGGATAATATTTCTCGTCTAACAAATAAACCGTTCTTGGATCCTCTTCCCCTTTTCCGACAGGTACAATTCTTCGTGGATCAATTCCTCTTTCCTCTACCAAGTACTTGTAACATGCACGGGCTCTGTTCTCAGAAAGAATCTGGTTTCTGTCATTACGTCCACGTGAATCCGTATGAGAACTCAACTCAAGTACCAATTCAGGACGATCTGTCAACAGCTTGTATACAAATTCAAGTGAATCCTTTGACATACAAGTCGAATCGTTGATGAATTCCCATTTGTTCAACTTGTAACGTACCTCAGGAAGACGGATTGGACGCTTAGGGAAAAGCCCCATGTTCAATACGAAATCTTGATCGTAGTTTACATCTATTGTTGTCAAATCTAAACCGTTTGGATCTTCGTAATATCCATCTTTTGAAATCATGATTTTATAGTCACTTGATTCATTGATGTAGCGATCTCCTTGCGGACGCTTATCCCAATAGATAGAACCATCTTCTTCCGTGATTCCAGTCCATGCACCATCTGGTCCAGTTACTGTAATCAATGCACCTTCCAATGGAGCATTTCCTTCTCCTAAGTCTTGCGCAATAATTTTCAAACTATACACGTAAGGAGGCTGCTCGTACGAGTAGATATCTGGAATGTTTTCTCCGTTTGGTCCTTTTCTCTCAGAAGTAAAGTATCCCAAACGACCATCTTCGCTCGCTTCAATCATTCCGTAATCGTTGTTTTCACCATTAATTGGGTAACCAACGTTTTCAGGATTTTCCCATTTGTTTTCTTCTCCTACTTTCGTAGCGCGGTAGATGTCCAATCCTCCTAAACCAGGACGACCATCTGAAGAAAACAACAAATCACCATTATTGGCAAAGGTTGGGAACAACTCATTTCCTTTTGTGTTGATCTCAGGTCCCATGTTCTTAGGTGTAGCCCAAGAATCTGTCTTACGATCGTAGGTTGTGTACCAAAGGTCACGTCCACCGTATCCTCCAGGCATGTCAGATGCGAAAATCAAGAACTTCCCATCATCTGTACAAGGGTGACCTACAGAAATGGAATCGTGAGACTTTAAGTTTTCCAATTTTACTGGCTCTCCCCAGGCATCTCTACCTTTCGCTTCAGACATCCAAATGTCACAACCAAGATTTTGCTTTTTCAAGTTTGGACAACGTGTAAAGAACATTGTTTTACCACGACTATCGAAGTCAACTGTTCCTTCGTCATCTTCCGTATTGATACCTTCACCCTCTACCAAGTAAGGTTCTGTCCAGTTTCCTTTCTTATCTACCTCCGTGATCCACAAATCCATGTATGGCTCACATGATCTTGGGTTAATTTCTTTTCCTGTTGAACCCGTACGAGAAGAACTGAAATAAAATTTCTTTTGTTTTCTATCAAACATCGGTGACATGTCAAACTCCGGCTTGTTGATTGTCGTTTGATTCTCGATGATGTAAGGTTTTTTGTCTGCGATGTACGTCTTATTCTCTGTACACGACTTAATTCCTGCATTTGCACGAGCATCACCAGGAACGAGTTTTTTGTACTCCTCGTAATTTTCTTTCGCTTTATCATACTCACGCATCTTCAAAAGCATTTCGCCATTGTACAAGTATACAAGTGGCTCATCTTCGTAGTGCTCGAGAAGAATAGCACGATCGTACCATTCGTTTGCATCACGGTATCGTTCCGTGTGACGGTAACATTCAGCAGCTTTGAATGCCATGTCGGCTTTTCTTTTCTGCGCTCCCCTTCCTTTTCTTGTCAGCTTTGAGTATGCCGTTTTACACAGTTCTGCGGCATCACAGTAATTTTCCTTAGCATAGGCTTCGTTAGCTTTGAGGATGTATTTGTTTTGCGAAAATGATAGGGTGGAAACACAAAGCAAAAGCAGCGTCAGTACAACTTTAATTTTCATAAACTCGTCTTTTCAAGTAGTGAATTCATTAATAATTAAGTCCCAAAAGGTTAGTCGTGGGAGCAATATTCAGGTAAAAGTAATATAAAAAAGGAATTTTTATCACGTACAGCGAAGATATTTAACACTTTGTCCTGTTAAAA
>JBFHGY010000021.1:0-14800 GCA_041582905.1 Crocinitomicaceae bacterium
CGTCAGGAAGACAAAGCGAAAGAACTCGTAGGTAAAGTAGCACAATGGTTCGAAGAAGACGGCGATTGGCAAGACCTTTACGATGAAATCGTGAATAAGCCAAAAGAATAATTTTGGAAGTGAAATTAGAACCTACTTGGTTCAGGGAAAGCCTCCGATTTCGGGGGCTTTTTTTGGTTTCTTATCTGTGGAAAACAACACGTGTAGGCAAAGAACAGAACGTTTAGTAACTTAGGACATTATACGCCATGATATATGAACGTTTAGAACAGAATGAGTTAAGAAGAGATATCGATAGAGTCCTCTGGGAAGAAGAGATTTGAAGAATGAATTCAAGAAATAAAGATTACCACAATGTCGTCATCCAAAAGCCAAATTTACAGCTCTCTATCTTTAAATCTGACCATTCTATGCGTGATAATGTTATTCGGTAGGGCATTTACGCAAAGTGAAAGTGATTCGTGTGACTGGAAAAGGATAGAAGAACTTGGTTTAATATTCAAGGACACAATTGGACCCAAACCACTTATTGTACCAGACCCAGATAATCCAACTATCGGGATACCCAACGTAACTCGAAGTTGGGTTCCAGAAATATTGAGAGACGATCATTTCCTCAACTGTTTAAAAGGTCAAAGACCTGAATATTTTCTGAAAATTTTGGGTTCTACACAACTGATCCCCACAACAACGAGTCATAACAAAACAGGATATTTACTCTCGTACTCCATGCAAGAATACGACAAAAACGGAACTCCTTTAGACCCGTTCCCCTCAAGTTTCGTTATTGAGTTTGACTCCGAAAAAAAGGCAATAAGAATGTACACTATCGCTTATTGAATAGAATTCGTCCAAACAATCCCCCATCATTTGAACCAAACCTCCAACGAGTTGTACCCAATCAAAACAATAACAACTCATATCATGAAAAATATCGCCTTCCTCCTATTCCTTTTTGTTGGATTTACATCATTCGCACAAGATAGCGGCTCTCCCCTCGTCAGCTTTGAAGATTACGAACGACTGATGTCTGAAGTGAAAGAACATCGAAAAGCTCGATTGGTCGATTTAGCCACCTTTCAACGAATGAGCATGCGACAAGATGTGTACATTTTGGATACGCGATCGAAAGAAATGTACGACCGAAAACACGTAAAAGGTGCCATTCACTTGAACTTTTCTGATTTTACACAAGAAAACTTAGACGCTCTTTTCCCGAACAGAGACGCAGTTATTTTAATCTACTGCAATAATAATTTCATGACCGAAATTCAAGAAGGAAAGATTCTGGAAGATCGAAACTTCGCATCAAAAGTATCTCGACCAATCGTCGAGCCGATTTTGACTCAGACCATTCAATTATCCAGTTCTCAAGAAGTTCAAAATCAATCTGAAATGAATTCAATTACCCAGACTGGCATCATCGAAAAGCCCATCACGCTCGCTCTCAATATCCCAACATACATTAATCTCTATGGCTACGGCTACAAAAATGTGTACGAGCTCAATGAATTGATTTCCGTTTTCGATTCTCGAATTGAATTTGAAGGAACAGAAGTGAATACAGTTGATCAATAGTCCTTGCACCGTGTGATTTCTTATCTTTAACAAGAATCAATCACACGAAACTATGTCGCAACTTCAGGAAGATCGAAGAAGAATCGTTAAAACACTTGTTCTTGCCGGATTTGGAGTCCATTTAATCGGATGCTCTAGCGAGCCAGAAACAGCTCCGAAAGAAAATCCAGCGAAAAAGAAACCTGTTGAGACAGAAAAACGTGTAGAAGAGATTGAGGAACAGATAAGCAGTACGAATGTCGTTTATCTCACCAAAGAAGACGAACAATTTGATTCTTTGGCGACCTATTTCAATAAGCACACGCAAAAAAGTCCCGCCATTATCGCACTCGTTTCGAATACTGAAGGAGTTGCCGAGGCGATCGCCTATGCGAAAGAACAAGATCTTCCTGTTTCCGTTAAAAGCGGTGGACATTCATTCGAGCAATTCTCTTCCAACAACGGAGGGTTAGTCATCAATTTATCCTTACTCAATACAATTGAATGGAAAGATAACAATGAAGTGAAAATTGGTCCAGCGTGCTTATTGAAAGAAATGTACGACGAACTACTTCCCAAACAACGTATTTTGCCAGCAGGATCGTGCGGAACGGTTGGAGTTGGCGGATTAACACTCGGTGGTGGGTATGGCTTTTTCGCGAGAAAATACGGATTAAGCTGTGACAATCTTCTGGGAGTTACCTTCGTTGATGGAAATGGTGAAATTCATGAACTTTCTGGAAATCATGAGCTTTTGTGGGCATTGCGAGGAGGAGGAAATGGGAACTTTGGTGTCGCTACTTCCTTCCGATTCAAAACTCATCCGGCCCCAGATCATTTCAGCTACACGCGACTCAAGGCGAAACAACTGGACAAAGAGCGCGCGCGGACACTTTTGGAAACCTGGTTTCATCATGCGCACCAATTATCCGAAGATTGCTTCTCTGCATTCGTGTTAAATGGAAAATCGTTGACCATTCTCATTACTCATTTTGAATCAGCTTCGTCAGCACTCGATGAGATGATCAGTTCTCTCACCGAAATATGTGACTCCGTGACGTCCAAACGCAATGCTGACATCGCTGGAGCGCTCAAAAATTACTACGGAATCCAACATCCGATTTACTTCAAAAATGCCTCTGCAGGATATTACTCCACCTTTTCAGACATTGAAGGATGCATTGACGAGGTGTTGGAAAAAGTCGTTTCCACTCCTGGTTTGATTTATCAAGTCAACACACTAGGAGGAGCCATTAATCAAACGAATTTCGCAGAGAAATCAAGCTATCCACATCGATCCTACAATTACTTGAGTGAACTTCAATCGTACTGGAACGAGGGGCAAGATACTAAACGTGATCGCTATCTAAATGAATTTGAAGCCATCCAAAATCTATTCTACGAAAACGGTAATCGTGCTCAATATCGAAACTATCCGAGTATCGGTTTTAAGGATTGGGAATCTGCCTATTTCGGAGAAAACTACGAACGACTTCAGCTACTCAAACGGAAATATGATCGCGATAACACATTTCGTTATCCGCAAAGCATTCAGCTTCCTAAATGAGGTTTTGAACAACATCAATTGTAAAAGAATCCGTCTTCGACATTCCAGAAAGATCAATTGATCTGTAATTTTGTAATGTGAAGAAATTACTTCCATATCTCAAGAATAAATTCATTCTGACAACTGTCATCTTTTTGGTGTACACCTTGTTTTTGGATGAAAATGACCTTTTTACTATCATTCGCCACAACCGAAAGCTCAAGCAACTGGAACAAGCGAAAGAGGAAGTAAGTCAGGACCTCGTAAAAGCACGCGAAACACTAAAAGCACTAACCAATAAAAATGAATTGGAGCGCTACGCACGCGAAGAGAAGTTCTTCAAGAAAGATGACGAAGATATTTTCGTGATTTTCGAGGAGTAGCTCCCTTTTTTTCTTTCTGATTTTTCTTATCTTAAATAGTAAGATCTGAGTCTAGGCGTTTTTGTAGAGACTTGGAATGTACAACAAAACCACTATTTACGATGAACAAACCTACCACTACCGTGGACTTTTTTCGAAAAGCCATTCAGCTGATCCATTCTGCTCGGAACGAAATCAAGCGCCAGATAAACCTCACCATGGTTCATACCTATTTCGAAATAGGTAAAATGATTATTGAGAATGAACAGAATGGAGAAGATCGCGCCGACTATGGTAAAAACCTAATCGCCAAACTAGCAGAAATACTCACCAAAGAATTCGGAGCAGGCTTCTCCGCCACCAATCTACGGCAAATGCGTAAATTCTATCTCATTTACGAAAATCAGCAGACAGCGTCTGTCGAATCTAGAAAACAGCAGACACTGTCTGCTGTTTTCAAATTGAGTTGGTCACATTATCTAAAATTAATGCGTATCAAGAATGAATGCGAAAGGCGCTTTTACGAAATTGAATCCATCAAAAATAATTGGAGTGTTCGAGAATTGAGCAGACAATACGACACATCGTTGTATACGCGATTATCGATAAGTAAAGACAAAATGAAAGTACGCGAACTTTCTGAAAAGGGACATAACATTGAAAAAGCAAGAGATATTGTCAAAGATCCTTACATTCTGGAATTTCTTGGATTGAATAGCTTGGATGTTTTTTCTGAGTCAGACCTTGAAGAAAAAATCATTCACAAGTTAGAACACTTTTTGATGGAACTTGGAAGTGGTTTCACCTTTGCCGCACGTCAGAAGCGCATATCATTTGATGAAAAGCATTTCTACATAGATCTTGTTTTCTATAATCGTATGTTACGATCATTTGTATTGATTGATTTGAAAATTGGAGAAATCAAGCATCAAGATATTGGACAAATGCAGATGTATGTCAATTATTATGATCGTGAAATCAAACTACAAGAAGAAAACAAGACAATTGGAATCATTCTCTGTCAAAACAAAAGTGAAGCCCTCGTGCGATATACACTACCTGAAGATAACGAACAAATATTCGCCAGTAAATACGAAACAATCCTTCCAAGTACGGAAGAATTCATGTCAATTATTCAAAGTGAATCCCTAATTCGGCAGTAACTTCGAATATTTCTTCACCCTCACGTTATGGAAATAGAATTCGGCGATTTGGCGGTAGTTGAAATTATTCTTGGCCATATTCATCGCGCCTTCTTGGCACAAACCAACGCCATGACCAAATCCACGACCTTCAAAAACAATTTCATTGCCCTCGGGATGCGTGCTAAAAAACGTTGATTTCAATTTGAATTCTTTTCGCAAATCGCGCAATGGAATCCCCAAACAAGGGTGAATGTAGAAAGCCTTTCTTCGTTCCTGTTCGAACGTATACATGTTAGCCGCCATGATAGAATCATAGATCGGATAACCATATTGCTTTACCAAAAAGTTTCTGAATTCCGATTTCGGTACGCGCTTCGTCCAGTTCGCTTGATGCGTGTGAATGCAAAAAGTGTCAATAAACGGCTGGACATGTGGAACCGAATTATTCCAAACCTGCGACGCGTCACATACTTCTCCCCCACAATTCGCTGAAAAATACGTCGTAACCAATCGATTTTTTTCATCCACCAAAACATCATCCTTCGTTTCGCGCACAGCCGTTCGAATTTCAGGAGTATATTTCAACATATTATGATATGCCTGACAATGCACACCATCGCACAAACCAAATCCTTCCTTCGTATGTCGAGATTGATTGCGTAACGCATACGTACGACTCATCACCGCCTGAACCTTGTAGTATTCCAAATGGCGACCGCCACCTCCTTCCGATTCGATGACACCACACAAGTAGTTCTCCATGCTTACTTTATTCACGATCGTCATGCGACCGCCCACAACCGTAATTTCAATGTGATCTTGGTACTTTCGTTCCCTCACTGCTGGAGATTTCGACTTGATCGCTAAGGTGCCATTTCCATTTGCTACAATCGAAATTCGGGAAAATGTTCCTTGAGGTATGGTGTTGTATTTTAGCGTCAACTTCCCTCCTACGAGTTCCACTTCAACAAACTGTTGGGATTCAATTGTTCCAATAATTGAATTGTCGGCCTGAACATTATATGTTCCCAGATGATGACTAAATGTAATGCGCTTTACTTTATAGTCACGGAGTATACCAATGCTTTGCTCTTGCCCGAAAGAAGAGAAAAACAACATCAAAAAAAGTATACTACTAACTATGCGCACGCTCACATGTACGATTAATTCAACATTTTGTTACTTGCAATAAACGCACCATATCAAAATAATTTTCGAAAAATAGTTACATTTTAGAGATGTGTACATAAACGAATAGGTTCACCTTCAAGGATAAAGGAATAATTTCCTTACCTTCTACGTGTAACCTATAGACTATTAATCAGTTATTAATTACGCAAAATGAGATGTGAGTTGCACAAAACTTTCATCAACAACCAAAAATGTTTAACCACTATGAAAATGATTACTAAGATTCTTCTTTCAGGACTCGCATTTCTTCTTCTACACACAGCGCATGCCCAGTCCTATTCGTATGAAACTGTTCAAAATGACCCAACCGGTACTCGAATATACACTTTGAAAAATGGATTGAAGGTGTACCTTTCTGTAAACAAAGATGAACCACGTATCCAAACCTACATCACCGTAAAAACAGGAAGTAAAAACGATCCTTCTGATGTCACAGGGTTGGCTCATTACCTCGAGCACATGGTATTCAAAGGAACATCGAAATATGGAACGTCAAATTGGGAAAAAGAAAAAGTACTTCTCAAAGAGATTTCAGATCTGTATGAAGCTCAAAAGGCTGAAAAAGATCCAGAAAAAAAGAAAGCCATTTATGCCCAAATTGATAGTGTTTCAAACGAAGCAGCAAAATACGCTATTGCCAACGAATATGATAAAATGGTATCAGGACTCGGAGCCAAAGGAACCAATGCCTACACATCCCACGAACGAACCGTGTACATCAATGATATTCCATCCACTGAATTAGAAAAATGGATGTACCTAGAATCAGAGCGATTTAGCGAGCTCGTTTTACGCTTGTTCCACACGGAACTTGAAGCCGTTTACGAAGAGTTCAACATGGGACAGGACAATGATTACCGAAAGGCGTACGCAGCCATGAACAAGTCACTATTCCCTACTCATCCGTACGGAACTCAGACAACAATTGGTGAGGGAGACCACCTGAAAAATCCCTCGATGGAGAAAATTCACGCCTATTTCAATCAGTATTACGTTCCCAATAACATGGCGGTAATTTTAGCGGGAGATTTAGACTTTGATCAAACAATCGCATGGGTTGACAAGTATTTTGGAAGTATGGAAGCGAAGGAGGTAAATCCCCGAAAAATGCCCACCGAATCACCTCAAACAACGGTCAAAACAACAGAAGTTCTCGGACCCAACGAAGAATCGATCGCTATTGGATACAGAGTAGGCGGTTATCACACAGAAGATTACTTGATGGCATCTTTACTTTCATCGGTTCTCTACAACAGGCAAGCTGGATTGATCGATTTGAACCTCGTTCAATCACAGAAAGTGATCAAGGCGAGTTGTTATTCGAATACCATGCACGATTACTCTACCATTCAGTTAAGTGGCTCTCCCAAAGAAGGGCAAACCTTGGAACAGGTGAAGGATTTGCTTCTAGCGGAAATTGAAAAATTGAAAAAAGGTGAGTTTGACGAGAAGTTACTCGAAACCATCGTCAAAAATGAGCGAAAAGATCGTTTAGCACAGTACGACTATAATTGGGCCCGCGCCATGTATCTATCCGAGGCCTTTATCATGAATGCCGATTGGGAAGATTTTGTGACCTTCTATGACAAACTGGCGAAGATCACCAAACAACAACTCGTAGACTGGGCGAATAAGCATTTAAAAAAGAATTACTGTGTGGTGTACAAGCGTACCGGAGAGGACAAAAACACCTACAAAGTAGACAAACCACAAATCACTCCTGTAGAGCTTAATAGAGAGGATCAATCTGCTTTTTATGAAAATTTTGAAAAGATGGAATCCATTCGTTTAAAGCCAGAATTTGTGGATTTCGATCAAGCATTGAAACAAAAGGAAATCATCAAAGATGTTCCATTTTACTACGTAGAAAATAAATCAAACGATTTGTTTACGCTTTTCCTGGATCTCGACGAAAACCTCAAAAAAGATAACAAAGTAAAACTAGCGATTGAATACCTTAGCTTTTTAGGAACAGATAAATACTCCGCGTCAGAGTTAAAACAGCGCTTCTACGAATTAGGGGTTCAGTATTACATCAGCTCCTCATCTATTTACATCTACGGTCTCAATGAATCGTTTGAAGAAGCTCTGAGTTTATTTGAACACCTTCTTTTAGAATCGAAAGTCGATGAAAATGCACTAAAAAATTTGATTGAAGATGCCAAAAAGAAACGAGCGAATGCAAAGAAGAATAAATGGAAAATCTTATACAGCGGCTTGTATAGCTACGCAAAGTATGGACCTGAAAATGAGTTCAACACTGTCTTGAGTGACGAAGAACTAGACGCCATTTCTGGTAAAGAACTCGTTGATATCTTACATTCCATTACAAGCTACAAGCACTCCGTGTTTTATTACGGAAAGAACTCGTTTGATCAATCTTATTCTATCGTCAAAAAGCAGCATGTTTTGCCGAAAACCGTACAGTTGGCCAAAGAAGTAAAATATCCAGAGTTAGAAACAGATAAGAATATCGTTTACTTCGTGGATTACGACATGGTGCAAACTCAACTACTCATGCTGTCGAAAGCAGAAGAATGGAACCCAGAACTGCTGCCTTCAATCTCCATGTTCAACGCGTACTTTGGATCTGGGTTATCATCTATTGTCTTTCAAGAATTGCGCGAATCAAAAGCGCTTGCATACAGTGCGTATGCGTATATGTCAGCTCCGTACAAAGAAGGAGAGTCGCACTATGTGAATGCGTTCATTGGAACTCAAGTGAATAAACTTGGACAAGCTACAGAGGCGATCATTGAGCTCATGAATACCATGCCGAAAGCCGAAATTCAGTTCAATGAATCGAAAATTGCGGCGCTCAAAAAGATGGAATCGGACCGAACAACGAAAACTGAAATCTACTGGAAGTATCGTTCCTTCGAAAAGGCAGGGCTGCCACATGACATGCCGAAGAAAAAATACGAAGCCGTGAGTAAAATGAATTTGAACGATCTGGAATCCTACTTTAATAAGAACATCAAGGGACGAACGTATGTCTTCTGTGTGATTGGTAAAAAAGCCGACATTGACATGGAATCGCTTGAAGCTTTAGGCGAAGTGAGAGAATTAACACTTGAAGAAATCTTCGGATACTAAATCAAAAGAAAACAGAACGGGGCGGTCATTGATCGCCCTTTTTTAATTCAACTCAAGCAACACGGATTCAGCCACTTTATCACTAGCTCCTCCTCCACCAAGAATCGTTTCCAACTCATCGTAGTTCTTCATCAAAGCGGAACGATACGCCTGATCGTTGAGTAGTTTGGATAGTTCTTCTCGGATCGCCTCCGAATTACAATCTCCCTGAATGAGTTCTCGCACCACTTCCCGATCCATAATCAAATTCACCAACGAAATGTATTTCACTTTCACCAAACGCTTGGCAATTTCGTAGGAGAAACGAGAGCTTTTGTAGCAAACAACCTCTGGAATTTTGAACAAAGCCGTTTCCAATGTCGCTGTTCCCGAAGTTACAACCGCCGCCTCCGAACTAGCCAATAAATGATAGGTTTCATTCGAAATCATCTTGACATTCTCGCTGTTGTACGGCGCATAAAACGCTTCGTCTAAACTAGGCGCTCCCGCAATGACCACTTGATATTCGGAAAATGGCTTCAAAGCATCCAACATGATCGGGAGTTTTTTACTCACTTCCTGACGTCGACTTCCCGGCAATACGGCAATAATTGGACGATCATCTAAATCATGCTTTTCATAAAACGCCTTTCGCTGCTCTTCGGAAAATCCATGCTTCGAAATTTCATCTAAGAGCGGATGTCCAACGTAAGTTACATCATAATCGAATCGTTCGTAAAACTCCTTTTCAAAGGGAAGAATCACATACATTTTATCGACTACCTGCTTGATTTTATGCACACGCTTTTGCTTCCAGGCCCACACTTGTGGTGAAATGTAATACAACACCTTGATTCCTTTCTCATGCGCCCATTCGGCAATTCGGAGGTTAAAACCTGGATAATCCACGAGCAAAATCGCATCAGGTTCGTACGCAAGAATGTCTTCTTTACAAAACGAAATATTTTTGAGAATGGTTCGAATGTTTGTAATCACCTCCCAGAATCCCATAAACGCGAGATCACGAATGTGTTTCACCAATCCCGAAGAATGAACTTCGGCCATTTTATCACCTCCCCAGAAACGAAAATCCAGATTTGGATCACGTTCTAGCATCGCCGCCATCAGGTTACTTGCATGCAAATCACCTGATGCTTCACCAGCAATAACGTAGATTTTCTTTCCCTTCGCCACTAGAAAAATTTAATGTAAATGATGTACGGAGCAAAAGCTATCGAGCCCAAAATAACTCCCATTCCAAAATCCCACTTGGAGCGATTCAAAAAGAAATAGAACCAAAATAGATTCGCAATGATGGATAAAGTGATCATGCGAACACGGTACGGACCATTGTAGCTGAATTTATGCCAGAGATACGAGAAATCGTAATCTTGCACCCACGATAAAAACAAGACCAAAATAGGCACGATCACAAGGGGAGTAATGATTCCCAACAACATTCCTAAGGTATGTCCCTTCGACCACTTTCTTACATTCATAAATTCCAGTTTTCTAGTTCTTTCATTGAGGCGTAAGCCGTTAAATCATATTGTGTTGGAACAACGGAAGCATAACCGCGATCGATCCAATACACATCGGTATCATCACTTTGATCTTGATCAATAAAATCTCCTGTTAACCAATAATACGTGCGCTTGAATTGATCTTCGCGCTTATCGAAACGATCATCCCAATACGCATTCGCTTGCTTACAGACTTTTATTCCTTTAAACTCCTCTTTCGGAACATAAGGAATGTTGACATTCAGACAGACACCCAGAGGCAATTTCTTCTCCAAGACCTCTTCTACCACTTTAGAAACCACTTCTTTCGCTAGATCAAAATCGGCATCTGCCTCAAACGAGCACAAGGAAAAACCAATTGACGGAACGCCTTCCATGGCACCTTCTACAGCTGCCGACATTGTACCAGAGTACAATACATTTGTGGCAACATTGGCTCCATGATTAATTCCAGATACGATTAAATCAGGTTTACAGTGCATGATTTCATACACCCCCAATTTTACGCAATCTACAGGAGTTCCGCTGCACGAATATGCAACGCAATCGAACAAATTGGACGCTTGTAAACGCAAAGGATGATTGATCGTAATGGCGTGTCCCATCCCCGACTGCGCGGAATCTGGAGCAATTAGCACTACTTCTCCGAATGGAGCAATCGCCTCATACAGCGATCGAATTCCTTTCGCAGAAATTCCATCATCATTTGTTACAAATATCAACGGTTTTTTGTCTGTCATCTCTCTATAGAATTACTCGGAGTACGAAAGTAACTAAAGTTCTCAGATTCTTTCGAAAATACTTGGGATGATTCCTTCCGAAATTGCTACTTTTGGTATTAGCATTTAAAGCAGAACAGTCGCACCATGATGACTACAGTAGAATTGAGATCAACGCTTTCGGATATTACTTCGAATAACATTCAACAAGCAACAAGTTGGATGAACAAACTATCTGAAAAACAATTGAATTGGCGTCCAAACCCTGGAATATGGTCAATCGCTGAGGTGCTGGCTCATTTAAATTCGTACGCTCGTTATTATCACCCTACGATTCAACGAAAAATTGAATCCACCCGATTTCGCAATGTGAAGGAAGATTTTATGAGTTCTCCACTCGGAAAATCGGCATGGAAATCCATGAAATTAGGTCGATTGAATAACGTAAAGCGAAAGTTCAAGGCGCCCAAAGGACACAATCCTACCATTGACATTGATTTAGTGAAAGGAACGGAAGTCCAAGACTTTATTAAACAACAGAACGAATTGATGCAAATCATTGAGTCATCTGCTGAAGTAAATGTTCGAAAAGTGAAGATTCCTATTTCGATCTCAAAAATTGTTCGCCTTCGTTTGGGTGATGCCTTGTTGTTTATCACCTATCACAACGAGCGGCACATGCAACAAATTTTGAATCTGAAGACGCATAAAAATTTCCCAAAAAAATAATGGAAGTAAAAGACGCCTATTGCCTTGTGAGTATTGCTCCGGTGCGACAAGCTGGAGACGATCGTTCAGAAATCGTAACACAAATGCTCTTTGGCGAATTGGTCGAGGTTCATTCCATCGAACATCCTTGGGCAAAAATCAGAACAATTGCTGATGGATACGAAGGATATATCGATCATAAGCATGTATCTTTTCTCACCAAAAAGGAAGCACGACGATGGAGCGAAGGCCTTTCTTACCTCAAAGAACGTGAAGTGACCTTACAAACACCATGGGGCACGCAGCGCATTTGTCGTGGATCATTTGTCCCTGAAGGGGTTTCTGATTTTTCCATCGGAAACGATGAATTTAAAATTGAGAAAAAAAAATGGGAGAACTTCGAGACGATTCTCGAATATGCCGAAGACTATTTGAATGCACCTTACCTCTGGGGAGGAAAATCACCTTTCGGGATTGATTGCTCAGGCATCACACAAGTAATCTATCGACTTTTCGGTTGGAACTTGCCACGCGATTGCTCCGAGCAGGTGGATCACGGTCAAGAAATTGAATTTGATGAAATTCAAGCAGGAGATCTTGCCTTTTTTAAAAGTAAATCAGGAAATGTAACACATGTTGGAATTTTGGATGGTAACGGAGGAATCATCCATGCAAGCGGACATGTAAGAAGAGATACATTTGTACGAGAAGGAATCTATCGGGAGGATATTGAATCCTTGACGCATCCACTCTATTTGATCAAACGCTTGTAAACAAATTGTTCTCTACCTAGGTTAAAATTATTGCGATATTTGCACGAAATCTACTCGAATGAAAATACTTATTACAGGAGGAGCTGGCTTCATAGGAAGTAACTTAACAAAACGACTTGTTGACGATGGTCACGAAGTAGTAGTGTTAGATTCCCTGCTCCGCGGAAATAAACTGGATAAAGAAACATTCGCGAAAATCACATTTATCAAAGGTGACGTTCGTGATTATGATACAGTATTAAATGCATGTACTGGATGCGACTTGATTTTTCACTTCGCGGCCGTGCTAGGAGTAGATATTGTCGCTGATAATCCTGTAGAAACAATGGATGTTGAAGTAATCGGTACGCGAAACATTGTAAATGCAGCTGAGGTGAACAATATCAAAAAGATCATGTATGCTTCCACAAGTGGAATTTATGGTCACTCAGCCATCGAATCAGCCTTAACGGAGGAAGTACTTGTTGATCCACGCACGTCGTATGCAATGGCAAAGCGTTACAACGAAATTTACCTCGCTTCGCACTACGAAGAACGAGGAGTGAACATCGTTTCTTTGCGTTTCTTCAATGTGTATGGATGGAATCAAGATACACGTATGGTGATTCCGCTCTTTTTTGAACAAGCACGAGCGGGGAAAGACATCACCGTTTTCGGATCAGGTAAACAAACACGCGACTTCACCTACATCGACGATACGATTGAGGCTTGTGTGCGCTTGATGGATTTGAATGGATGTCACATCATCAACATTGCGAATGAAGCGGAATGGTGCATCATCGACGTAGCCGAAAAGATCAAAGAGATCACGAACTCAGATTCGAAAATTGTGTATATCGAAGCTCCTAAAAAACGCTACGACTACGAAGTAGAGCGACGCGTAGGAAGCTCAGAAAAACTCATGAAATTCACTGACTACAAGCCGGAAACTACATTATCAGAAGGATTAGAAAAAATTTACCAACGTAATTACAAATAAACATGTCAAGAGATAAAGCCATCTTTGATTTAATTGAAGCCGAAAAAAATCGCCAGTTGAACGGAATTGAGTTGATCGCTTCGGAAAATTTTGTGAGCGAAGAAGTGATGAGTGCCATGGGCAGCGTCCTCACGAACAAATACGCTGAAGGACTTCCGGGAAAACGTTACTACGGAGGATGTCAAATTGTGGATCAAGTGGAAACACTAGCGATTGAGCGCCTGAAAGAATTGTTCGGTGCTGAATGGGCAAACGTGCAACCTCACTCGGGAGCTCAAGCAAATACAGCAGTGTTCTTGGCGTGTTTGCAACCAGGAGATAAAATCTTAGGATTTGACCTTTCTCACGGTGGACACTTGTCTCACGGTTCTCCTGTAAACATCTCTGGAAAATACTACGAGCCACACTTCTACGGAGTAAGTAAAGAAACAGGTCTTGTAGATTACGATATGCTCGAAGAAGTAGCACGTCGTGAGCAGCCAAAATTGATCATCTGTGGTGCGTCTGCGTACAGCCGCGACTGGGATTACGCCCGTATTCGTAAAGTAGCGGATGAAATTGGAGCACTTGTATTGGCAGATATTTCTCACCCTGCTGGAGCCATTGCTGCGGGATTATTGAACAATCCGCTGGAGCACTGTCACATCGTTACAACGACTACACACAAAACATTGCGTGGACCGCGTGGAGGTGTGATCATGATGGGGAAAAACTTCGATAATCCTTTCGGATTGAAATGGAAAAACGGAAACCCAAAATCAATGGCGGCCTTGTTAGATGCAGCCGTATTCCCTGGAACACAAGGTGGACCGTTGGAGCACGTGATTGCAGCAAAAGCAGTTGCCTTTGGTGAAGCACTCACTGACAACTACAAAAACTACATGAAACAAGTATTGGCTAATGCGAAAGTAATGGCTGAAGAATTTGTGAAACGTGGATACGCTGTCATCTCAGGTGGAACGGACAACCACTCCATGTTGATTGACCTTCGTTCGAAGAATGTAACAGGAAAAGATGCTGAAAATCGTTTGGTAGATGCAGACATTACTGTCAATAAAAACATGGTTCCATTTGATACAGAATCTCCATTCGTTACTTCTGGAATTCGTGTTGGAACATCAGCGATTACTTCTCGTGGAGTGAAAGCAGAGGAAATTCCAGCGATTGTTGGATTCATCGATGAAGTACTTTCAGATATTGAAAACGACGATGTAATTGCATC
>JBFHGY010000022.1:0-14512 GCA_041582905.1 Crocinitomicaceae bacterium
AAACATACCATTGAAGTTAATGGCATCAAGTGTTATGCACACCATGGCTGTTTACCGGAAGAAACGGCCATTGGTGGACACTACCTTATTGATGTCAGTATGGTCACCAATTTCGCGGTTGCCGCCATTGACGATGACCTTTCACAAACAATTGATTACGTTGCCGTTAATCGTATTGTAGAAGAAGAAATGGAAATTCCCTCAAAATTGATCGAACACGTAGGACAACGCATCGTTAATCGATTAAAATCAGAACTCAATGGTATTGATTCTCTACGTGTAAAGGTGGTGAAGCTTTCTCCACCCATCAATGGAGATGTAAATAACGTTGCAATTATTATTGAGGAGTAGCTGTAGAAATCAAAATTTTCTTACATTTGCGCTCCCATCTGGTTCCGTGGCCGAGTGGTTAGGCAGCGGTCTGCAAAACCGTCTACAGCGGTTCGAATCCGCTCGGAACCTCAAAAACCCTTGTCAATTTGATGAGGGTTTTTTCTTTCTTTCACCTTTGATTTTCTTAAAATAAGCGTTACTCGGCTTCACCGAAGTATTTCGCCATGAGTTGTTTCATTTTATTCTCGTTGAGCGGTTTATCTAAATAATCCGCCAGAATATCGTAATGCCGAGCACGATCCAGGTCTTCCTTTGCTAAAGAGGTTGTCAACATGCATACCACAACAGAAGACTTCACTTCTTCATCCAATTTATTGTATCGATCTAAAAATTCGAAACCATTCATGATTGGCATATTAATATCCAAAAGAATCATGTCTGGCGTGCAGCCTTTTCGAAACAATTCGTCTACTTTTTCCAGGGCAATTTGACCATTTGCGGCCTCATGGATATTCTCGAAATACCCCATTTTTCCAATCAAGTGACGATTAAAGAAATTAGTTGTAGGATCATCGTCGACAAGAAGTAGGTGTTTCAATTTCATGCTGTGTATTTCTTTGAAGGTAAAGTTATCAAATATCTAAGACCTCTATTGGGTTCGCTATCCAAATTAACGGTACCATGATTTTTATCTATCAATCGTTTAATGATATACATTCCTACACCCGTTCCGGAAATGGATTGATCGGATGTGAAACGTTGAAACATGGAAAAGAGCTTTCCTTCGAATTTCTTTAAGTCAATGCCTACCCCATTATCTCGATAATCTAGAATGGTTACACCATCCCCCTCTTTTGTGGATAGCTCAATCTCCAACGCTCTATTACGCGCTCGATATTTGATGCTGTTGGTGAGTAGGTTTTGAAGGACACTAGAGATCTCTGCTGCTGACGAATAGGTACCCTTGTCTTTGAATGAAGTCGTTACGATTGCTCCCAATTCCTTTAGCTCGTCTTCATACTCTGGTAGAATCGATTTGAAGACGTCTTCAATACTCATTTTTTCTCGCACCTCCTCGACTTTCTCTATTCTGCTCAATTCTAACAGATCTGTAATCGTGACATCCAGCCTATTCGAAGAAAGTTCAAGGTTATCGATAATCTTTCTCACCAATTCATTTTCTTCCACTTCCTCAGTATTATCCTTCAGCATGGACACCATGTTCTTCACGTTAATCACTGGTGCCTTTAAATCGTGCGATACGCGGTACACAAAACTATCCAGGCTCTCATTTAAGGCAATTAACTTCTTATTTTGAATCCGTACCTCAGCCTCGCTGCGCTTCTTTCGTTTGTATTGTCGCCATGCTAGGAAGATGAGTGCCAAGATGATCACGATAATGATGGAAAACACGTAAATCAGAAGCCCCTGAGAGCGCAAACGACCTAGTTGGTTATCCAACTCTAGTTCCTGTTTGTTAATCGCTTGTATTTGGCTTAAAATGCGTTGTTCTTGCTCGTACGCTTTGTGTTTTTGACGGAGAAGCAGTCTCTTTCTGTATTGAATAGTATCCTCTTGTTGATTTAACGTGTTCGTTAAACGTGCTGTTTCATCCGTTTTCTCGCCAACTTGTTCTTTTAATCGCGTCAATTCCCGCTGTTGCAGGTTAATCTCTGTCAACTTATTCTCCAGTTCCTCTTTCCTCTGGTTAATTTCTTCCAATTGATTCACCAAGCTACGTTGCTGAACACGAATTTGCTCGCGTTGCGCCTCCATTTGTAACCTTTGTCGATCAATTTCACTATTGAGTTCCTTTAGCTCATTCGTTTGTTCTTGAATCACTTCTTGTTCGAGCTCGAGTTTCTCAAAAATTTCTTCCCAATCTTTCTGCTGTTGTATGGAAAAGGTGAGTAGTTGAGGAGATACTAATAATCCAGCATTATTGATATTCTCGACATTCACATCGAAGTGAAACTCATTCTCAAACTCCATAAAGTTGATCATCGATTCACGGAAAGGATAGTTTTCGCTTACTAATAACACCTCGCTCATCCTAAGCTGTGGTAATATGTCGTTGATTTTGAGGTTATGCCGCTTGTGGATGTACACAATTTCTACCTCTTTCATTTGAGCAACACTGGTGATATTCGTCACTTGTACAGGCAGATTCTTGATTTTCTTCTTGGCAGCGAACTTCTCAAATTCTTCTATGAGCGACTCTTGATCTCCTCCATAAACACCAATGCGAAATACCGATTTCTCCCGCAACTGAGACCAGGTAATGTAATCCGTAATGTTGTAGATATAATTAACGCGTTGCTTGTTTCTGATGGTTCTATTTGATTCGAGTACACTCTGACCAAAGCTGAGCTGCACACTCAAGAACAAAAACGCTATTAATTGTATTCCCTTCATCCTACTATAAATTCATACGCATTCGCACGTAGAATGCAGCTCCTCGAACGCCAAACTGCTGTACTCTTCGACTGTATTGAATCGAACCGTCGTTTGTATTCGCTGAATGTGTGTGTTTATCTGGATACACATTGAAAATATTGGTTCCTCCTACTGAAAGGTTCAGATTACGATTAAACCTAAAGCTAACATTGACATCCGTTAAGAGTTTCGGTTGAAAGGTTTGGTCTCTTGACTCGACTTTTCCCGTGTATTCATTCAGTACCCAATTTTGAGGGTCTCCATCATCAGGATGAATATAGGTCACACTTCCAAAAAAGGTGTTTCGTAAGGAAAAGTTCCATTTTTTCATCGAATAATCCATCAATAGAATTGCCTTATTGCGAGGTTGTGCCATCTCCAATCTAGATACCTCTTCTCGATTGAATAAAGTCTCTGCATTTCCTTGTAGTACTCCTGAAACATTCACGCTATCAGACATGTGCGTAATCGAATGATTGTATTTCAATGAAACACGAATAATCCCAGATTTCACAACGATATTGTAGGACGTTGATACATCAAAACCTGCCGTTTCCGTGTTAGCTGCATTTGTGAAGAACTGCGCAGCTCCTACGTTAATTGGGTTTAACAAGGATTCAAACCCTGTGCTAAATAGTCCGGATAATACAATTCTATCTTTAATCCTCATGTAATAACCATCCGCATTAAACGTAAGTCCATCTTTTGGTTTTAGGGTGAAGCCGACACTCGTGTTGGTGGACGTTTCCGCTTTGAGTCGCTCGATTCCGAATTGATTCGCTGCCGCACTTTCATTATTAAATGTTCCAACTTGGAAGGCTTCATCATTGATAAATTGCGTACTGATGTTGTTGAAATAACGTTGTTGCAAGGATGGAGCACGAAAACTCGTTCCTACCGCCGCACGAATGGATAAAACCGTTCCGAGTTTATAGCGTGATGCCACTTTCCAGTTCACATTGGACCCAAAATCACTGTAATTTTCGTAGCGAATAGCTGTTTCCAACAATAAATCTTCCAAAATATGCCAATCGATATCGCCATAAACGGCAGCGTTCGTACGTCTTTTATCCAATTCATTTCCGGGTTGAAAGCCAATAAACCCTTGAGAACCCGCCACACGAGATGAACCATCTACCAAAGTATCACCACCATCCACCCAAGATTCTTCGTCACCTGCGATAATTGCATAGTTCTCCACACGAAACTCAGATCCAAAGGCTAAATCGACACGGTGTAAACCTAATGCAGAACCCAAGGACTTCGAAAAATCCAAGTTGGTTGTATTTTGACCATAGATAAATCCTCCTGCATAGAAATCCGTAGGTGAAGCTATTCCCATCGATGCATTGTTACTGTTGCGAACAGAATAATCCAAGCTATTGTCTCCGAGTGTCGTACTCAAATCGATTAGCCACCCTTGATTTTTCCCACGTAATCCAATGGTAATCGCTCTATCCAAAATATCGGTATGTATTTCGGGTGAAAATCCATTCGGGTGCAATTCAAGAACCACCTTATCTTCTTCCTTCGGAAAACGATAAAACGCATGCGCCATTCCTTGCCGATAGTTAAACCCACCGTTCATATACACCTCTGCCTTCTCCCCTGCGTCAATGGCACCATTCAGAAAAATTCCTCCATCAAACGTGGAGGCTCCACCCACTTGCATGACACGTTTTCCATCGAAACCTGTTTGCGCAAAAAAGTCATTTTGCTCGATGAGCTGTTGATCCATCGCTTCGTCCGATGTGTACACCGTACCCGTATATTCTCCTGCTCGATTAATGGATTCTCTATTTCGAAATTCTGTTGAAAAATTCAGGTGTCCTGTTCCACTTCCCACACCATAATTTACACCAATGGTTAATTCATCTCCATCTCCCGCTAATGTGGGTTGATAGGCAGTAAGCAACGAAAACGAAGTAGTTTGATCTTTTAGAATGATGTTAATGACACCAGCAATCGCATCTGATCCATATTGCGCACTGGCTCCATCACGCATAATTTCAATGTGATCAACTGCGGTAATTGGAATCGCATCCAAATCGGTACTTACCGATCCTCTACCAATGGTTCCATTTACGTTCACCAGTGAGCTGGAGTGTCTTCTTTTTCCATCAATTAATACCAAAAATTGATCTGAACCCAAGCCTCTCACAGTAGATGGGGCGATGTGATCCGTACCATCTGCAATGGTTTGTCTGTTACTGTTAAACGATGGGACCAAATACATCAATACCTCACTCAAATTCAAATATCCACTGTTGATGATTTCTTCATTACTGACCAATTCCAAAGGAACAGGAGATTCTATTTGAGATTTTGGTGCGAAGCGTGATCCTAATTCTACATCTTCATCCGCTGTACTACCTGGAACGAGAATAATTTTCAATTCAGGATTCAAGTTGTTGAAATCCACACGGACTCCCAATTCCAATGATTTATACATCAAATAACTCACCTTCAAGGTATAAAGACCTGGTTTTACTTCCAACTGAAAGCTCCCATTGATATCACAATACGTATTTTGATTCGTTCCTATTAGCTCCACTTTCGCACCAGAAAGTTCACCGAATTCATCGGAAACAACACCTGATATGGTTCCGTTTTGAGCCCATGCTGTATTCAACAATAGGATAATTATCGTTATTGGGAGTAGAAGAATTGCCTTCATAAAAATCTAAGTTGCAATCGTTAAGGGCTCGAAATTACCAAAAATCAGCTGTTTTAGGGGAAGCACTCACTCCTTTCTGACGAGCGTACACAATTTCCCGTTTAAATTCACCAAACGCAGTTCTTTATCCGTTTTATTCTTGATGAGAAACTTCAATCCTGAGATTTTCAACGTGTCCCCTTCTAATTGATAAAAGTGCGTAAACCCATTCCATTTGACTTCATCGAGTTCGAACTTCCATTGAGTAGATAAACTATCTTCCTCCTCCCAATCACCTAACAAAGCAGCGTGTTCCTCGGAAATTGTTCGTGGTCGATCTTCCTCTTGTTGAGCTATATCCTGACACGATGCTAGTATCCAAATCATTCCTATAAAACCGATGCAATGCTTCTTCATGTTATCTTCTCAAAAATGCAAATAAGCTCACCTTGGTAAAAAGCTTATCTTTGCAAAATTACAAGGAAAATCAAAGTATGAGGATATTAGTAACAGGACCCGACGGTGTATTGGGAAGTAATGTTGTTCGAGAACTACTTACGCGCAACTACGAAGTAAGTGTAATGCTCTTGGATGCTTCGGCGAAAACCCCAACACTTGACGGACTGAATATCCAACGTTTTTACGGGAACATTCTCAATCCTTCTGAGTTAGATACGGCCTTTGCTAATCACGATGTAGTGATTCATTGTGCAGCTTCGACCTCTGTTTATCCAGCTCGCGATTCTTTTGTGAATAAGGTAAACATTGAAGGAAGTCAAAACGTGATTGATGCGGCATTGCGCCATAATATTCAACGACTCATTTATGTAGGTACAGCCAATTCATTTGGTTATGGCGATGCTGAGAATCCTGGAAAAGAAGGAAATCCTTACGTTTCTGGAAAATATGGGTTGGATTACATGGATTCGAAGCGAAAAGCACAGGAATTGGTGTTGGAAGCTGTGAAGACCAAAAATTTACCTGCACTCGTTGTGAACCCAACCTTTATGATTGGTCCCTACGATTCGAAACCCAGTTCTGGGGCAATGATCGTAGCTGTTCATCAAGGTAAAGTACCTGGATACACAAGTGGTGGTAAAAACTATGTTGCCGTGAAAGATGCAGCCGTTGCCATTGCGAATGCTGTAACGATGGGGCGTATCGGAGAAGCGTATATCCTCGGAAATGAAAATCTTCGATTCAAAGAAGCTTTTGAAATGATTGCAGAAACGATTGGAGCCAAAAAAATCAAACGTCAACTGCCAGATTTCATCGTGAAGTTTTATGGAAGCATGTCTTCTTTCTTCGCGAAAGTGTTTAAATCGACTCCAGCTGTGACCAAAGAACTGGCGCGCATTTCCTGTGATATCCACTACTATTCTCCAGAGAAAGCACGAAAAGAATTAGGATTACCCTCTACTCCGGTGAAAGAAGCAGTAGCTGAATGCTACGAGTGGTTTGTAGAAAATGGGTACTTAGCAAAGAAATAGAATGTTTAAAGATAAAGTTGTCGTTGTTACTGGATCGGTTCAGGGAATTGGAAAACGAACCGCTGAAATGCTTGCTGAAAAGGGAGCAAAAGTGGTGGTTAATTCCAGAACAAAGGCGAAAGTAGATGCTACCGTAGAAGAATTCACCCAAAAGGGTTTTGACGTACTCGGACTCACAGGTGATATTTCTGACTACACTTTCTGTGAAGAACTCACACAACAAACAGTCGCTAAATTTGGCCGCGTTGATTACCTCATTAACAATGCTGGTTTGGCGGCAAAAGGAAGTCTTTCTGACTCTAACGCGCGTGTCTTTGAAAAGATGTACGCAGTAAACGTTTTGGGAAGTTTGTATCCAACCATGGCCCTTCTTCCTGAAATTAAAAAGACCAAAGGAGGAATTCTATTTATTTCTTCGATGGCTGGTATTATTGGTTTACCTAGTTATGCGGCTTATTCTGGAACGAAACGTTCCATTGTTAGTTTAGCTGAAAGCATCAAAAATGAACTGGTAGACGATGAAGTATATGTAGGAGTAAATTACCCTGGATTTACAGAAAACGATGCCAAAAAAGAGATTTTATCCCCTTCTGGTGAAGCCAACGTTATGGAAAAACGAGAAGATGTTAAGGTTGAACCCTTGGATAAAACGGTAAATAAAATTATTCGACAAATCGAAAAACGAAAATTCCGATCGTATTCTTCATATAAAGGGCGTGCACTGCAAACAATGTATCGTCTGTTCCCTACTCTATCACTCTCCATTTTAAAAATGAATCGTCGGAAAATAATGGACATGCAGTAATGTTAATTGGACAAGATTTTGAAAAGATAGAGTTTCCACTCTTTGGATATGATTTTTTAGAACCTAATGCCATGTATGGTGATTCGATTATCACCATTTTCGCATTGTTCTTTGCTTATTATTCTTCGCGCTATTACCGTGAAACGAAATTGGTGTTTTTCAAGTATTGGAAGTACTTCTTTCTCGTTTTTGGAATTGGTTTTTTCTTCGGAGGATTAGGACATTTTTGTTACAACTATTGGGGAATTCCAGGTAAAGTTCCTGCGTGGTACATCTCAGGAATTACCAGTCCTATGCTGATTGAATTCGCCATGGCTTCTCTCCTTCCAAAACAGCGTTTTGAACGATTAAAGCGTTTCTTTTTGATTAAAACAGCCTTCTTTTGGGTGCTTCAGGCTCTGTTAATTGCCTTTGTTGATTTAGAAAAAGAACCAGGATTGGGATTAATCGGTCCAACCTTAGCGATGGTTACCGCATTACCTTCTTCTTTGGGAGTACTCGGTTATCGCTTTTCAAAATCCATCACAGCAGATTTTAAATACGCTTGGTGGAGTTTGATCATCTTTTCTCCATCTCTCATCTTTCAAGTGATGAAAATTAACTTCCATCCTTGGTTCGATCGAAATGATGTGAGTCATCTACTGATGTTGGCTAATATCACCTTGTACTTTATGGCAACTAGGGGTTATTTCCGTTTTCAGAAAAAGGGAAATGAAGGAAAAAAATCAATTGAAGCGCGAGGATCTATTTCTTAATTTCCAATCTTTCGTAGATAGGATAAGGATTTCCTTCTGAATCGTACGCGGTAACCATGTACATGTAGTTCCCCTCAGGAACGATTACATTAGTTCGAATGTCTCGACCATCCCATCGGAAATTTGGATTATCCGACTTATAAACGATATCTCCTGCTGGATTGAATACAACAACACTGAAGTCCGTTAATCCTTCACTTTCCAGGAAGAATTCATCATTTTCTCCGTCTCCATTTGGAGTAAATACATTCACAAAACGTTTGATGGGAGCCGTTTTTGGAGCACTTGCACTTTCTGTATCCTCCAATTCGTATTCTTCCGTGTTTTCTGGTTCTGCACCATAATTTGTCACATTCGCATACCTTACCACTGGAACAATTTGTGGTTCATCCTCAGGAGTTTCAATTCTATGTATTCCTTTCGGAGTCATATTATTGATGGGAGTTTCTGAGGATGATACCGGTTCGTTGTGCTGTGTAGGGGTCTCTGCCTGTGGTATAGGTTCTGGTGAAGGTTCTAGCTCCTCTTGATCTATGGTATTTTCCGCCGTTAAAACAGCTGTTTGTGCTTCGTTATTGTCAGAGGAAGTATCATTCGTTTCCGTATTTGTGGATTCCAATTCTGATGTACGCTCTTGAAGTTCAGTAGTAGGAAGATTCTTCGTGTCGTTTTCCGATTCTGATGAAGTGGATAACACCACCACTGTAGCGATTGCCGCAGTAGAAACACCTATTCCGATGGCCACTTTTGCCAACATGGAAAGACCTGTACTCGCAGCAGTTGTCGTACCCGCTGCAGCCACTTGCGACGAAATACTCGCCCACAATTCTGGATTTACAGGTGCTTCATAATTTCCCAGTTTCTGAGAAAAAAGCTCTTTTATGTTGTCTTTACCTTCCAATTTCTAACTCTTCTAATTTTGTTCTTAAGTATGCTTTTGCGCGAGAATATTGCGATTTTGAGGTGTTCTCTGAGATTCCTAGTTTCACACTGATTTCTTTGTGAGAATACCCTTCTATTGCGAACATGTTAAATACGGTTTTATATCCATCTGGCATTTCTCGAATCAGTTTCAAGAGGTCTTCCTCCATCAAATCAGACAATGCATCAGCATCTGATTCCACTTTATAGCTTACATCATCCATGGAAACATTCGCATTGAATTTGTTTGTTTTCCGTAAATGATCTAGTGACGTATTCACCATAATTCTTCGCACCCATCCTTCTAATGATCCATTACCTGTGTACTTGTCTAACTTCGTGAATACCTTCACAAAACCGTCTTGCAACACATCTTCCGCTTGCGCTTGATCTTTCATGTAACGCAAACAAACACCCATCATTTTCGGGGCATACATTTCAAACAACTCACGCTGAGCTCGAGGGTCTCCTTCAATACATTTATTTGCTAAAGTAACTTCATCCATCGCTCGCGCTTGTTTACAAGACTCAACTTAGTAAAAAAAGGTTGCATCCATATTTTTTATCCTTTTTGTACTCAAAAAAGTCCTTGAATATAAACGTTTCAAAACCTTACTTAGTTCTTATGAACGAGATATATCAAAATAAAGAGCCTGTTTTTTTTCTACTTCATCGTATGATTCTTGTAAAGCTATCTTTATTCAAAAGATATGCGTGCATTCTATATTCACAACTAAATAGAGCTGGAATATCCCATCAAAACTCGTATTTTAGCGCTACCAAAAGCAATGAATGAAAATTTTCTCCCTATGTATGCTTGTGCTGTTTAGCACTTGCATTAACGCTCAAGACCTACCAAAAATCAAATTAAAGAACGGTAATTGGATTGCGGAATTGGCCCTGAACAGTCATGATGTTCTTCCTTTCAATTTTGTGGTATCACAAACTATTGATGGTTATTCCTTTATGGTAGAAAACGGTGAAGAAATGATCAAACTGAATAAGCCTGAACAAAAAGGAGATAGTTTATATGTTCGTTTCCCTTTCTTTAATTCAATGCTTGTGTTTAAAGCTGATTCGAAACGTTCCATTAATGGATATTGGGTCAACTTCAATAAAGGTAAAGACTACAAAATTCCATTCTCTTCCCGCAAGAAAAAATCACAGCGCTTCTCTCTAGCGAAGAAAAAAGTAATGGATACATACCTTGATGGAAAGTGGGAAGTAACTTTTGAACCAAACACGAACTCCTCTTATCCTGCTGTTGGAGTTTTCTCTCAAACAAAAGGAAAAAGCGAAGTGTCTGGAACCTTCCTTACAGAAACGGGAGATTACCGTTTCTTAGATGGGAACATCGTTGGTGATAGTCTATTTCTTTCTTGCTTTGATGGATCGCACGCCTTTTTATTTAAGGCAGGAATTAACGAGAATGAAACACTTACTGGTAAATTCTTCAGCGGAAAACATTGGTCATCTGAATGGGTTGGTAAACGCAACGAGAATTTTGAATTGAAAAGTCCTGAAGATCTGACTTATTTGAAAGAAGGAAAAGATGTCACTTTCCAATTGAAAGATATGGAGGGACAAGATTTCACGTTTCCAAATGAAAATTATGCGGGTAAAGTAACCATCATCCAAATAATGGGTACTTGGTGTCCGAATTGTTTGGATGAGACCAAATATTTCAAGGAACTGTACGATAAATACCATGCAGACGGATTAGAAATAATTTCAATTGCCTACGAAACAGGAAATTCTACGGAAGATTACATCAAAAGCGTCACTCGCTTGCGTAATAAGTTGAATCTAAACTTTACCTTCCTTATTGGTGGGGCTGCTCGAAAGAACCTAGCTTCAGAGCACTTTAATATGTTGAATGAAATTATCTCGTTTCCTACTACCATCTTTATTGATAGAAATGGTGACGTAAAACGAATTCATACAGGATTTAACGGTCCTGGAACAGGCGAGTATTACACAGAATACGTTCAACAAACAAATTCATTGATCGAAAATCTACTCGCTCAATAATTCATTCAAGAAATAATAAGAACGTTTGCCTGTGTACTTATGCACAGGCAATTTTGTTTACACGTCTTTCGTGACGACCACCTTCAAATTCGGTATTTAAAAAGGCGTCTACCATTTCCAATCCTTCTGCTTCAGAAATAAAACGTGCCGGCAAGGCGAGGATGTTTGCGTTGTTATGTGAACGAGCCAATTCCGCTAATTCTTTCTTCCAACACAATGCACTACGTACACCTTGATGTTTATTAGCTGTCATGTTGATTCCGTTTCCAGATCCACAAATTACAATGCCAAGCATTCCTTCGTTTTCCTCAACCATAGAAGCCACTGGGTGACCGTAATCTGGATAATCGATGCTTTCCTCAGAATAACAACCAAAATCTTTTACTTCGTAACCTGCTGCTTCCAAATGCTTTATAACAGAAGCTTTTAATTGAAATCCTGCGTGATCTGCACCAATTGGAATAACTTTTTTCATGATATCAAGGTGTTTTTTTAACTGCTTTCGACAAAGCTACTCCTTATTCACAATTGATCAAAGTTTTAAACATCGTAAAAAATGAACACCCGAAAACAGGGCTTCAAGAATGATGAGTTATTCACGTTTATTCACTTTAAATTGTGGATAGATGTTTAGAACTATCAACATCTTTTACTAGGAAATCTCGTATTCTTGTATATACACTCCACCATTTCATAATTCCTAGCAAAGTTTTGTGGAATTCTTCAGAACTTATCCGTGCGTAGTTCACATCAAACAGTCACTCAAACGAAAAATTTTCATTCACACACATTCCTTTTTCATAATTGTGGATAACCTAGATAAACGATTGCTCAATAATCATTTAAGAACTGTAAAAAGTGTTCATAACCGATCTTATTTTCTTGAAAAGATCAAAAACAAATAGAACTCAACAATTTTTCCAACATATTAACAGCCTTAATAAGTATTAATAATTCTCCTTTTTAAAAAAGAAATTTAATTATTCTATTCTCTTATGTACTTAAATGCACGAACTAGCATATTTGGAAAAGAGTTGCTATCTTAAAGAATGTTTTGATTTATATAATTGATTTTCAGATGTTTGATAAATGATTAATTTCAAAAAAGAAAGAAAAGAGAGATTCATTTCTCCGCGGAACAAAACGATTCGAAAAAGAAGCTTTAATTTAACACCTCCATCCTTGGCCTACGAAATATGGATACATTAAAATTTTGGAAGTTAATAAAGCGACGCGATCCTGAATTTCATTCTTACTACGAGAATGAAAATCGATTGAGCAGATTGGCTCGAATTCAGTTGATTGCCGCCATCTTTATTGCTCCGGTTTATTCCATTTTAGTTTTCACCACGGATATACCTGTCGTTTACTTTTGGCTGGGAGTTTTTTACTCCATAGGAATGATTTTCTACCTGATCATTTGTGTGCTGATTCCATTTTTTAATGATAAATTCTTTTACTTTTTTACCATCCATCTCTTTGGAACAACACTGGTCGCTTTTATTAGTTTGTTTCAAAGTGGAATCACCCAGTTTGATTATCTCTGCTTTTTTGGGTTGTACAGTTTAACGGTGTTCGTAATTCAGCGGTGGTATCCAGCTGTTCTCTACAATATTTTCGTGTTCGTTCTGCTTATTTATGGTTTTCATCATCATCCAAGTGCGGAAATGAATAGCTCGTTGGCATTTGGACTCTTTGCGACACTGGGAATGAGTTCTACCTTGGTATTGTTCGCTCGGGATAAAATGATCAATGAAATTGAAGATTATTCGGACTATCTGAAGAAAATCATCAATAACCCAGGATCGGGATACATTCTCTTTGATTTCGACAAACATACTCCGATCATTTTAGATTACAACACCGAAGCTTTGAAGGAGTTCGGGATTAAATCACAAACAAAACACGCGCTTCAAACACAGTTCTTTTCGTATTTCAAAACCTACGATCGCGATAAAATGCGTCAATTAAAGTTCGGGAGTAAATATGTTAAAACGATTCGGTCCAGAACCGTAGAAAATAACGTACTGGAGGTACATGTTATCGTTCTACAATTGAAAAATGGAGCGTATTGGTTAGCGAAAATTAATAACGTTACCGAAGAGATTGAGAAGCGTCAGGAGCTTGAGTTGAGTGAAAAGAAATACCGAAATCTGTATTACAGAAATAAAGCAGGTGTCTTCACGATGGATAAAGAATCGGTGATCATTAATGGAAATACTTCCTTCTTTTCCATGTTGGAGAATACCGTGAGTATTGGTGAAAAATTATTCAATCAGAACCAAACGGAAGATTGGCAATTGGTATTGAACACCTTGGATAAAAAGGAAAGTGTACAAAACTATCAAACGCAAATTGAGCTCAGTAATAATCATCAAAAAACACTCATTTTTAGTTGGTATTTGGATAGCCAAACCGGATATATTGAAGGATCGGTAATTGATTTAACGCACATCCAACGAGCGTCTAAAGCTTTGCGCCAAAGTGAGCAGAAATATCGCTCTATTTACGAGGAATCGAATGACGCGATTTTGATCTTGGATGATGATCAAATTGTGGATGTCAACAGAAGAGCGATTCAACTGTTCGGTAAAGCAGAAAAGGAATTGTTACATACAAACTTGTTTGATCTGAGTTTGGATAAATCGGAGGAAAGCAGAGAAATCTATACCGAAGAACGAAAGAAGTTGAATAACGTTCGAAGTATCAAGTTCGATTGGCAGTTCGATGGTAAGAACCGAATTGTGGAAGGAGAGGTTTCATTTATTGAGATTCTATTGGAGAATAAGTTGTACTACCAATGTGTCATTCACGATCAAACAGAACTGAATCGAACGATGCGCTCCATAGAACAGAATAGAAAGAACCTGGAGAATATTTTAGAGAATAACCCAGAAGGTATCCTGATCGTTCATAACAGCGAAATTCTCTATCGAAATACGGAAATAAACCGTGTGTTGGGAGAACACATTGAAATCGGATCGTTGTTTACAGGAGATGGTCAGCGCTTTTTCAACAGGTGTTTAGAACTTCATACAACCTCTGGAAACTATCAGAACATCCAATTGGACATGATCGATAAAAG
>JBFHGY010000023.1:0-14211 GCA_041582905.1 Crocinitomicaceae bacterium
ATACCTTGGAGCCATTTAGCAAATCTTGCGAGAACGCAGGCATAAATGTGACTATCGTCAGTACAATAGTCACACACCATTTCAACAGGAGACTATTCATAGACAAAGATATCTGCAAGAGAAACGGATGAACTTGAAG
Source organism: Crocinitomicaceae bacterium (assembly GCA_041582905.1). GTDB lineage: Bacteria > Bacteroidota > Bacteroidia > Flavobacteriales_D > Crocinitomicaceae > UBA4466. The sequence continues at coordinate 140 of JBFHGY010000023.1, forward strand.
AATTCAGCGAAGTATCGACGATGATTGGATATTCATCACCAGGATACAGATTATTCACATCCTTCGATAAAACGTATATTCTATAATCGCCATTGTTTAGTCCCGAAAACGTATACTCTCCATCGAGGTTTGTTCGAACGCTTTCCTCAAAGATGGTATTCCCAACACCCTCAATATATACCTTAAAGTCAATCGCAACATAGTTTGCACCTGATGCTTGATCCATCCCGAAAACTTTCCCTGAAATGTTTCCATTTCCAGTAGCAAAATTGTCCTTTATGACAAGATCTCCAATATCAATGACCTCCTTCGACTTCTCAACATTAACATCAATTACTACTGGCATAAGCGATGAAGTTCCAGTCGCGCTTTCTTCCGTACTATAGCTGTATATAGAATACGTGCCTTTTCCCAAATTTATGAACTCAAACGAGCCGTCATGAGCTGTTCTTACACGATCTCCGTAACCATTCTGATCACCAAAAATGATGTATACGTATTCATCACCAAGGTATTCATCCGTTACTTTCGTCGAGAAATCAGAAGTATAAGATTCCTTTTTTAGTTTGCCATGAATCACTGCACGTCCGCCATACCCTTCCTTCTTACATCCAAAGAGTATCGAGGTAAACAAAACAAGCAAAATTTGGGAATATAGGGTACGTGATATACCCTGAGGGCAATTCAATAATCCTCCTTTCATAAGTAGTTCTAGTATAAGTAAGTAACCGTTCTGTTTGGTTGGCAATTATAACTAATTAAAGACAGAAACTCCTTTAATTTATTTCATTTTTCGATGAATCGTAGGAATTCCTTGTTAAGTTAATTCTACTAGAATGAGATTCTAATATGAAGTTATATACTTTTACAGTGAATTTGATCTTGAAATATGAAGGATTTACAAAATAGCCTTGTTCGTTTTATAAAAAAGCGGAAGATTCATATTACATTTATTGTCAGTACCCTTCTGGTGTTAACATCTGCCAAATGGTTTAAAAGTAAAGGAGATGATTCTTTGTCTGTTGGACTTGGTAAAATAAATGTAAATCTCAATGAAAAAGGTCAAAAGAAGAATATACTTCCTGTATGGTACTACCGTCCTAAAACTTGGAATCCTAAAAAGATTTTGTTTATCATTCATGGAACTAACGGAAACCCAAAGGAATACCTTAAAGCATGGAAACAAACAGCCGACACCTCGAATGTTTTATTAATTGCTCCTCAATTTAGTTCTCGCTTCTCGAACAAGAAGAAAAAGCGGTTCAATCTGGGTAATATCATAGATAAAAAGGCTGGTGTACGACCAAAAGAAGAATGGCTATTCTCGGCGATTGATGATATTTTTGAGGAAGTTACCACTAGAACGGGTTCACCTGCGCGCACATACGATATTTTTGGACATTCCGCTGGTGGGCAATTTGTTCACCGAATGATATTATTGTGTCCAGAATCAAATGTTCGATCTGCCATTGCCGCGAACTCTGGCTGGTACACTTTACCCGACACCTCTACCTTGTATCCATACGGAATTGGGAACAATGGTTTGTCGGATGCGGATCTCAGCATGGCTTTCTCTAAAAAACTGACCATACTGTTAGGCTCTCTAGACACGAATAGCAGACATTGGGCACTTCGAAAAACAGAAGAGGCTGAATTACAAGGGAACAACAGATTAGAAAGAGGCACTTTTTTCTATGATTTTGCGCATGATATTGCAGTAAAACGGGAAATCGTGTATTCATGGGAAATGGACACTGTGTCTGAGGTTGGTCATGACTACCGACAAATGTCTGCCTTTGCCGCACGATTGCTGTATTGAAACATGTGTTAAAGTAAAATTATTGCTCTACACTCCTTCTCGAACGATTTCGAAGCAGTCCATTTTACCCACTCATCTAATCGACAAGTTCTGGACTTCAATCATCCGCAATCGACAAAAATTACCTGTTCGCTACCACCAACTTCTCCACACTTCGTTTCGAATCTTGCGTGAAAACTACTTCATACACGCCCAAAGCTAAGCTTGAAACATCAACCGTTTTCTCAAAACCTTTGTTGAGATCTGAATAATTGATTTCCATCACCGTTTTACCAAATGCATCGATGATCATCATATTTAGCGGAGAAGTATTCTCGTTACTTCCGATTTTGAATCGGAAACTTTCGTTTGTGACATTCGGATAGATTTCTGAAACAAATTCGTTATCGTCTTCTCCCGAGACACTGACAGAAACCACCTCTGAATAACTTACTTCACCGTCGTAATCAACTTGTTTTACACGGTAATAGGTAATTGGACCGTAGTATTCGTAATCTTCCAAGGAATACATTTGTGATACTTGAGAGTTCCCTGCTCCTGACACATTACCGACTTCCGTCCAGTTCTCGACATCTCTACTTCTTTCGAGTGTGAAGTAATCATTGTTTTGCTCAGAATTGGTAATCCATGTAACGAGGTTTTTTGATCCTTGATTGATCGCATCGATGGACTGTAAGGTAACTGGCAAGAAAACAGGTGTACAATCCAATGTTCCTGTTCCTCCAAATGTTGCATCAATGATAGGCTGTGGATTTCCATTTTGGAAAATGTTAAATGCTAGCACGTAGGTTTCACCTGCCACACCATTTATCGGTGCTACCCAACCATCTCCTGCAGCATCTTCATAATAATCTGTCGCTCCATTTCCAATTCCAACGGGGTTTGCCGCTGCAGAATATGAACATCGAATGGGTGAATCTCCTGTATTGGAAGGACACGGAGGAACTCCATTTGTTGATGGTCCATACACTGAGAAATCATAATCTTGTCCATTTGGACCGTCGAAAGTGATTTCAATCGTACCCGTTGTCAATACGGTAAAATAGAACCACGAAGTAGAAATTTCTCCAGAACCCAACCAGCAGCCTCCGCTCTGATAGGTAATTTCTTCCACACTTGAAGAACCTTGGTTTTCGGTCGGATACAAACCATCTTGACAAATCCACGTTCCACACTCCCCTGGACAGTTCGTAGAAGTACAAATAACCGTATTTGAACCAGGAGTGCTTGAACAAGTGACATTGGCTTCCCATCCCGCGGCAACACCAGTGCTGTTGGATCGGAAGGCAAATGATAAACAACCATCTGGAGCGGAAGATGTAATTACTCCTGGACTAACAAACCCCGAGTAATTTCCAATTATCGGTGATGATCCAGTTCCTCCGTCCATTACCGTTAAATAATCGAAGTTGGTCTGAAGTGCAAATGTGGTAAAGTCAACACTCACATATTCGCCAGGCGTATCTGGACAAATTGTCCAAAATCCACTCATTTCATTTCCATAATTTCCTGTTCCCCCCGGATCCATAAAGGTTTCCGTGTTTCCACACGTAATAGTCGTGTTTCCTGTGAGAATGGTCCCTGTTGGATTCGTATGGGTATAAGCGCACAAGTTGAAGGATCCTGTATTATCAAAATAATCCCACACTCGGATATACACTGTTTCACCTGGTGTTCCTGTGTATGTCAAATTGGAAGGTGTTAGCGTTGACGTGGTCTGATCACACCCTTGATGCATTAGATCGTTACACGACCCTGAGTAAATCGAGATTCCTGGATAAAAATTACCCGCTGTCGCACCGTCATCTATCGCTTGAATTTCCAACACCCCATTAGCGGGAACGGTTGCCGAAAACCATACGTCTTCAGAAGTAACAGCATTGAAGCTTGCACATGCAGGTTCAATCATTCCTGTCGAAACAGTTCCTCCTACATTCGAATATGAAGTATAAGAACATGAAGTACCAACAGAGATTGGAGCCGCGTTGCATGGATCGTCGTTACAGACCGCAGGAACACAGATTGTTACAGCATCCGCTTGATTCGGACAGCCAGCTTGCGAAAAAGTCCATCTTAACTGAACACATGATCCAGGAGCGATTCCCGTTATTGCAGAAGTTGGATTATTGACATCAGCTATAGTAGCAGATCCAGATAGGATAGACCATGTTCCTGTCCAACCTGCATCTGGCGTATTTCCATTTAAGAAAAGCGCTCCACACGCATCTTGGTCGGGTCCTGCATTTGGAGCTGTAATGGTACTCGTATATGAAATGATAACAGCACCTCCTGCTCCTACTCCTCCTGATGGGCTTGCCCCTCCAACTTTATCTCCGCCGCCGCCACCGCCGCCACCAAAGACACTTCCTGCTCCTCCGTTTACTCCGGCAGCACCGCCAACTCCACCGCTTCCACCATCAGGACCTGAGTTCGTTCCTCCCGATCCACCGATAGCATTTCCTCCTGCGTTTCCGTTTCCACCTGTGAGGGTGATCGTGCCCACTGCCGTACCTCCTGTACCACCAGCACCACCGTTGTTATCACCAATTCCTCCTGAACCTCCGTTCGCAAAGACAGTTCCGCCATCCCAAGAAGATGCCCCACCAGGTCCACCGTCTCCTCCCGCAGAGCTTCCTGCGGTTCCACCATTTCCAACGGTGTAGGAAAAAGTATTTCCTGGTACAACAGCAAAAACACTGCTGGCATAACCACCAGCACCGCCACCGCCACCAGCTTGACCGCCAGAGTTTGAACCGCCGCCGCCGCCTCCTGCTCCGTAAACGGATACGGTAATTGAGGTAACTCCACACGGGACTGTCCAGTTGCCTGATGTTGTAAATGTTTCTGTTGTTTGGGCGATGCCAAACAAAGCGGATAAAACACCCAAAAATAAGGCTATCATTTTAGGGTATACCGAGTTAGTCGGAGTTTGATGTAGTAGTGACTGCATAGTCGAAGTTTTAGCATGTGCAATATGTGTTCACGGGTAACTTTGAGAGTCATATTGCTTTTTATAACCTACGACATTTTTTACACCCAAACTAATTATAACATTGAAATATAAGCTGTTATAAAACCTGTTTTAGTATGATTTCATCGCTTAAAATGAAAAATGAATCGTTTAATGGTTCTTTATCAACGATGAAAAAAAATTAAAAAAAGTTGATTTTTTTTTAATTGAAAGACAATTTTTAACAAAAAATGCCACTTTTTGCTTGATCACACATCGCATTTTACTTGACCACAAATCTGTGTTATTTGTGAATACAATTGATGGAGATATTGAGTATCAGCGAAGAGCAAAAATTACTCCTTTCGTCCCCCTGATAAATCAAAAAATGCGAACTCCTCAAATAGAATAATTCGCATTGGTTCTGACATGCAAAACAGTATGCACTTCCACCCTCTTTATACAACGTTCTGATAATCGAGAATTTGTACAATTTGAGTTGGTACTTCGTCTCTCCATATACCGTCATTTCTCAGTATCGATTGCAGTACTTTATCAGATTTAATTCTTTTTTAGATTCACTAAAGGTTTAACTCTCTAGCAAACCTTTGCCTTCTCAACCATTCCTTTAAATGCACAATTTCCTGTCTGGAGAGAAAAGCTACACACTTCTTATATTCCTTATTGAGAAGATGAGGGCAAAAACTCATCTTTCTTAAAATGAGCTTCGTGTATTTCAGGTAGTTTGCCATAATTCCATTGTTTAGTTATTCAATACATGTGAACTATGGACAAAGGCGATTCTATACATTCGTTCACACCTTGAATATCGAGAAAACAATTCATAAAAATTCATTTAACTAAATAATTACATCCATAAACAAAAACTTATATATAAAGAGATTAATTACCGAAACCCTCACTACGTGAAGAAACCCGTCCTTCTTTGGTCGAAAGAAATACGAATTCTGGAATAAAAACGAAACTGTTAAAAAGAGTGAATACGCTGATTATAAACCATCAACGATTCAAAAAAGAAGAAAATATAGAATTTAACTGATGTGATATGATCTAACCTTGAGTTCATTGCTGAGAACAGAAGAACCTCATCTTGCTAAGGCGATCACTGAATGATATCTCGCCATTTTTCGTTTCTTCTGGCCACTGCACGAATGTAGCCACAAATTCCAATGGCTTTGTACCCTTCTTCCGTCAGTTTTTCAAAGGTTTTAAGCACGAGTTCTTCTCCAATTCCTTGACCTCTTAGTGCTCGCGGCACTTCAGAATAAGTCAAACGCATGGTGTCGCCATCCAAAGTGTAAATCACTTTTGCTTCTAACCCATCTTCCAATGGAAGCGTAAATTGTTGGTTATCTTTTTCATGTATGATTTGGCGCTCGTCTTTCATTTCCATTCAGTGTTTGGTCTTGTTAATTTACGTAAAAAAGCCATGGATCTTCTTCAATAGAAAAAGATATTTATCCCAACTTCGATGCAGAATCTTTCACATCCTGTCCCGTTGGGCGTTCAAATGCAACCAACTCAAACAGGTGAATTACGGCAAATAAGTGATCGAAAATGTCGGCAACCACTCCTTCGTATTGTTCCCACTCTTTGGTTTTGGTAAAGCAATAAATCTCCAATGGAATTCCGAACTCGGTTGGTTCCAACTGACGGACCATCAATGTCATTTCTGAATTGATTTCTTCTCTTCGTTCCAGGTAGTATTGCACATATTTACGGAACAACCCTAAGTTGGTTTGCCTTCTTCCATTGATGGATTTTTCTCCTACAAATCCGTGTTCTTCATTGTATTTGGTAATTTCCGCTTGACGTTTATCGACGAAATCCTTCAGTAAATCCATTTTACCCAAACGTTCAATCAATTCTGGAGAGGCGAACTTCACCGAGCTAATTTGAATTTTCATCGGACGTTTTACGCGTCTACCATCTGACTCCGCCATTCCACGCCAGTTTCGGAAAGAATCTGAAATGAAGGAATACGTTGGGATGGTCGTTATGGTACGATCAAAATTTCTCACCTTCACCGTTGCCAGCGTAATTTCTTCTACGTCTCCATCCGCTCCAAACTTCTCCATGGTTACCCAATCACCAATACGAATCATGTCATTGGCTGCGAGCTGAATACTTCCAACAAAGCCTAAGATGGTATCTCGGAAAATCAATAAGAGAATCGCCGAAATAGCACCGAGAGAAGTCAAGAAAAACAAGGGAGATTTACCTGTTATCACGGAAAACATAACAATGATCAACACTCCCGAGAATAAAATTTTCAAGATTTGTGTATACGATTGAATGGGTTTATCGCGCAAATTTTTGACGTCCCACATGATGTCTCTCACAGCATTAAAAACGCGATTGATAATGATGATACAAGCAAAAATGATCAACACCTTACTCAAGGTCACAAAAAAGGATTGAAAATCGGGGAAATGAAAGAATACAATGGATAGGAAGTATTCCATAAACATTAGCGGCACGAGTAAAGCTAATCCTTTGAAGACTTTATTGTGCATCAAGTGATCGTCCCAATCCGTTTTTGATTTCCCAGCGATGGTATGCATCACCTGAATCAGGATAAAACGAGATACGATCCACACCAATAACGAAGCGATGATGAGCGTAATGAAAAGTCCAAATGTCCACCAACCAAGATCGCCCTCGTAGCTTCTATTTTCGAATATTGCTTCGCTTTCGTAAAAACCCTTTATCCAACCTATAATTTGTGCCTTCATTTTCGTTATTTTACACAAAAGTACATTTTTGAAGAAGAGCGCCCTTTACATCCTTGGATTAATCACCTTGATTGTCTTTCCAATTCCCACCTTTGTCGCACTTTGGTACTTCGAGGATGTTTCATTTTGGTCCATTCTTCAACTGGAAAATTTGACGGTACTCAAACTTGGATTAGGCATTGAATTAGGAATCGCCTATGCTTTTCTTGCTCTTTTATTGATGCAAGCTCCCGTTTTTGACCAACTTCCTGTTCGCGTTGAGACCTTAGTGCGCAACATGAAACTATCCATTTGGGATTGCATTTTCTTATCGATTTGTGCTGGTGTTGGAGAAGAACTACTCTTCCGATCGGGTGTTCAATTTTATTTGGGGCCTTTACTCACCTCTGTCATCTTCGTGGCTGTTCACGGCTATTTGAACCCGATGAATTGGCGCATGTCCTTGTATGGAATCATTGTGATGCCATTTATTCTAATGATCAGCTATGGATTTGAAGAATTTGGATTGTGGTTCTCCATCGGAGCGCACTTTGCGTATGATTTTGTCTTATTCATGTCGATGTCGCCGAGTTTTAGTGAGGATTGAGGGGATTTGTTGGATTTTCGGATCTCTTCGTTTTCCGATAAACCAAGGGCTGAGCGCAATGCGGTGTTGGATAATAATAACTAACCCTCAATTGACCACAATCTGCAAACGATTCGCTTGAAGCACGTACATACATGGTGGTAGCGCGGTGTTTCGATCAATTTGAATCAATTCGAAGTAACGTAAGTCGCACATTTCCTCGGGGACATCTAACAATGGTCCTGCTCCCGATAAATACAATTCCTTTAAACTCGAAAGCTTTGCCATCGACTTGGGAATACTCAATAAATTGTTTCGGTTCAGGTGGATGAATTTTAAATTTTCGCAATCACCAATGGAATTTGGCAGACTATCGAGTTGGTTGTATTTCACTTGCAATACTTCCAAGTTTTTCAAATTTCCCAGAGATTGAGGTAAGCTCCTTAGATCATTTTGGTTCAGCCATAACTGCTCTAGATTCGTCATCTCACTCAATTCCTCTGGCAGAGATTCCAATTGATTGTATTGCACTTGCAGAATCTTCAGGTTCTTCAACTCACCAATGGATGCTGGGAGGTACTTTAAATTGTTGCGTCCCAAATAGAGTTTTTCCAGATTGACCAATTCCGAAATTCGATCGGGAATGCTATCGATTTCATTGCCATACAAACGCAAAACACGAAGGTCTTTATTCAAAAAAGCTTCTTCGGGAAATTCCGTTAAGCCTTTACGTGATAAATTGAGCGCGTTTCCCTCAGTTGAATGCTTGAGATCCATAATACGCGCACATCCCCAAAAAGTGAATGCCGTACACACCAACAGGACTTGCATAAATTTATTACGTACGATAGAAATGGCCATGTGACAAGATACTGAAATTTGAGATGATTCTAACCGAGCATTTCTGAAAGCTTCTATGAGTGAATGGAGCGACTTCGATGCTTTTGATTGAATTGTGATCCTGTAGACTACATATCGCCATTTGTACATATTGCAATTTCGCCATATTGCGAAATAGATCACAAAAACATATCAGAGTTGTTACTTTTCAACGGCAAACACAACAACTCAATTCAAATAGGTGCCCATGATTTTTTCTTTACACACGAGCGAAAGGTACGTACTCATAGTCCGAATAGGCAACACTTCCCCTTTCATTGGTCATACTTCACTTTCGTAAGAAAAACAAAGTCCAATTATTTTGATTTTTTTTGACTCAAAAAGCAACTTTTTTCCAATTTTTGCATCTTATAGACGAACGGGGCGAATTGATTTCAAACGTCAACGCCTTTTATTACTGGAAATATTATGAATTTTTTGAAATCTTTTTTAGTTGGAGCCTTTGCTGTAATGGCCTTAGGATTGAATGCCCAAACGCAGGAAGCAGCAACTGAAGCGATCATCGCACAATACTCTCAAGAAAACTTAGATGTGTGGACAACAGAATTATCGTTGACAGCTGAGCAAGTTGAACAAATTTCTGAGTTGAATGAAAAAGTAGTTGGGAAAATTCAAGCGATTCAAGATAACGCAGGATTCCCAGACGAAAAGAAGCGCGAGTTCATTCGTGGAAATCGTGAAGATCATAAGCGCGTAATGTCTACTATTTTGACACCACAGCAGTTTAACGATTATTTGGCATTGACGAAAGCAAACATTTCAAGTCAAAACAAACAAATGCAAGGCAAATAATTAGTTTAACTTACTTCTACAAAAAATAAATTCTAATGCGGCTGCTTCGATGAGGTAGCCGTTTTTTTGTGTAAAAACTCTTGTTGATGCCACACACGGTTTTATTCTAATAATATACAACAGAATTGAACCTATATGGAACGCAGTTGTACTCTTAATAAACAGGCGTATGAAACTTTATATAACAGGCGTACTCGTGCTTCTTCTTTTCAGCTTCAAATCTCACGATCGTGAGACTACGGATAAAATAATTACGATTGATCCCTATCTATCCTTCCAGAATTATGAGCATTTCAAGCGATTGACTTTAAGTTCGCCAGATTCGCATATTGAATATTTAGAAAATTTTGACTTTGAATGGGGGTACGAATACAAGGTCAATGTTAAAGAGATAAGATTAAATCAAGCGTATTCAGATGGAACCCAGTTTGAATACAAATTGAACAACATCCTATCTAAGACCAAAATCCCTGATTCTCGTCAATTCGATCTATTCCTAGATTCAGAAAGGTACTATTACGAACTGGACTCAAGTGAACAACACATGAACGCCACTTTTAAGATCATTAATGATAGCACCTATTCTTACTTTGATAAAGTGGAGATTGAAGTTCCCCAAAAGCTAAAGTCCCAATTCGAAAGAATAGTCTTAGGTCAAGAAAAACAAACGGGTCATTTCATGTATGTCAATGAGAAACAGATTAAATTAATTGGATTCTGACAACGTATTCTCTCGATCACTTTTCTGAACTTCTCAACCTTCGGGCAAACTACTGCTTGACAATAATGCTTTTGAGGATTGTTCTCGAAGTAATTGTTATGATAATTCTATGCTAGGAAGAAATTTTCCAAAGACACGGTTTGCGTAACTATGGGATTGTCGTAAACACCTCCTTTTCCAACTGCCTTTGTACGCTTCAACAAGAATTTGTGTATTTTGAGGTTTAATACCTGAATCAATTCCAATAGTAAAACAACCATGAAAACCGCTGCCCTGTTAACCGCTTCCCTCATCCTACTCGTCTCCTTCGGGTTTAAGGAAAAAATAAAGCCTAACTATTCTGATCTTAATGAATGGGGCTTATCTGGCGAGGTGAAAGAGATCAAAGCGTTTTACTATTACCAATTAGATCAAGACGGTGATAGTTCTAGTTCCATTGCCCCTGAAAAATGGAGCCGAATGAGTATAGCATATTACAACATGGACGGAAATATGGACTCGTTAAAAGTCTATAATTCTCAAGACGCTTCTCCTTTAACCTACCTCTATATGAATAAAGGCAGAATACAAAATATCTACTTAGTAAGCGAAAATGACACAGCGTTGTTTGTAACAAAAAAATGGAAATCTCACTATCAGTATATCAATGAGTTTTGGGCCGACAGTATCGTTTCAAGCAGAGAAACGTGTTATCTCGACGAGAATTACAGAATCAAAGAAACAAAAAGGCAGCACTATCATCCGGAAGATGGTTCTTTGGATTTTTCCACTGGCGAGAAAATTTACTTTAATGCATCGAACCAAATTGACTCCATTCGATCATTTGTAGATGGTAAAATGACTGATCTCGTATTAAATGTAGATCTCGAATTAGATCAAAACAAAAATCCAATTCGGTCTTCGAAAAAAAATGGAGATGACGAACCTTATTTAGTGATTCGAGAATTTACATACTACGAATGAAGTTTGATTGAAAACTACGGTGTAAACAAAAAGGCGCATCCTCCGGAACACGCTTTTCAATTCTAATTTTCTCTTCAACTACCCTTTCCCAAACACCTTTCGGAACTTCTCTACTTTCGGGCGAACTACCGCCTGGCAATATCCATTTTGAGGATTGTTCTCGAAGTAATTGTTATGGTAATCCTCCGCTGGGAAGAAATTTTCTAAGGGCACAATTTGTGTCACAATGGGATTGTCCCATACACCATCTTTTTCCAACTGTGCTTTGTAGGCTTCAGCGATGGTACGTTGTTCCTCATCATGATAAAAAACCACAGAACGGTATTGCGTTCCGATATCATTTCCTTGACGGTTCAATTGCGTTGGATCATGCACGAACCAGAACATTTCTAACAGGCGATCGAAGGAAACAACGGAATCATCATACTCAATGCGCGCCACTTCCGCATGGTCGGTTTTACCTGTGCACACCGTCTTATAATCAGCTGTTTCTTCCGTTCCTCCAGAATATCCAGACTGAACACTCAATACACCTTCTATGTCTTGGAAACACGCTTCCACGCACCAAAAACATCCAGCACCCAAGGTTGCTTCTTTTTTCATTCGCTTTTATTCTTTAACAAAGTTAAGGGAAGCCGAGTTAATGCAATAACGTAAGCCTGTTGGTCTTGGGCCATCGTCAAATACGTGTCCCAAATGCGCGTCACAGCGATTACACACTACTTCTACTCGATTCCAGCCATAGGAATTATCGGCTACTTCTCCCACATTCTCAGATTTGATCGGCTGGTAAAAACTCGGCCAACCCGTTCCTGATTTGAATTTTGTATCACTGGAAAACAACTCTAAGTCACAACACACGCATGTGTAGGTTCCTTTTTCCTTATTGTCCCAGTATTCTCCTGTAAATGCGCGTTCAGTTCCTTTTTCTCGCGTCACTTCGTATTGAAGATCGGTCAATTGCGCCTTCCACTCAGCTTCCGTTTTCACAACTTTTGTTGAGTCCGTAGGGTCAAAGGTATAATTCCCGGAAGTTCCTGTTTTGGATGGCATTCCCGAGCTGCATGCCACTACGACCAAAAGTCCAAGTATTGCTGTAAATTTCATATCGAATCGTTTTCTTGCTTAGACGATCTTCCTTGCGTAAACATACAAACTCTTTTCCCAAAATTCTTTAAAATCCAATCTTGAACGTAAGTTTTTACGTGTAGGTCGATTTTTATCGAAACAAATTCCTTTTTAAGCGTACTTTTGCGCCATGAAACTCAGACAATATCCCCGTAACTTCTGGCTTATGTGCTGGTCTTTACTCCTCTTTATGATGAGTTTCAACTTGTTCATTCCCGAATTGAATCAAATTTTGACGGATTTGGGTGGTGCCGATTACAAAGGATTATTGTTCCTACTCTTCTCTCTTACGGCATTGATTTCTCGTCCGTATTCTGGAAAATTATCCGACACCATTGGTCGAAAAAAAGTAATGTACATCGGGATTGTGATTGGAATTGCCACCACTTTGCTGTATCCTTTTGTGGGACTCGTTTCCTTTTTAGCTTTACGTCTTTCACATGGATTTAGCGCTGGATTTCTCCCAACGGGAGCAACCGCTTTGGTTACCGACTTACTTCCTGTAAAAGGACGTGGTGTGGCGATGGGAATTTGGGGAACCTTTATTTCCGTTGGGTTTGGAATTGCGAACTTTTTCTCTGGAATGATTCTCGACTTGGTTGGTTTATACGGATTATTCTTCGTGGCGGCTTCACTTGCTGTATTCGCCGGTTTTATCCTTTTTCAATTGGAAGAAACGCTCCCAAATCCACAACCTTTTCAGTTGAAATTTTTGAAGTTAAAGTTTGATGATGTCTTTGAACCAACCGTCCTAGCTCCCGCCTTCATCATGCTCTGCTCTGCTATTGCCACGGGGGTCATTTTCGTTACCTCTTCGGATATCAGTGAGTATTTGAACATCGAAAACAAGGGATGGTTTTTCTTCTTTTATATGATCTCCACCATCTTCGTACGACTGTTTGCAGGAAGCTTATCAGACATTATTGGGCGACGAAAATCACTCATTATCGGTGTTTCCTTCCTCATTTTGAGCATGCTGTTGATTGCCACTTCACACGAAATCATTCAATATACCATTGGAGCGATTGTCTTCGGATTAGCAACTGGAGTGAACAGCCCAACGATTTTTGCCTGGACCGCCGATCTTTCGCCTGTGGCACGACGTGGTGTTGGAGCGGGTACCATTTTCATGGCCTTGGAGTTCGCGATAATCGTTGGCTCCTATATTGCGCTGCTCTTCTATCAAAACACGATGGAATCCGCTCGATTTATTTACTTTATTGCCGCAGGTTTTGGAGGTGTGGCGATCATTTACCTAATATGGCACTTGCGCACGCGTGGATCAGAACCCGACCTCGTCCTCGACACGCAAAAAGACCCTGAGCTTCTTGATAACAAAATAGATTGGGATGGTGTCGAGTAAGGCCATCACGACTTTAAACGCGTAGGAACTCAAGACAAACATCATCAACTGATACGCTACAGAAACATCTTCTTGCATGGGCAGCGCATTCGCATAGTAATACGTAATCATGATG